>JAFYFK010000138.1 GCA_017543805.1 Bacillota bacterium
GCTCAAGTGGTGTAAAGTGGAGTTACCGTTTTAGTAGGAGGACTTTACCCCTTGTTGATGGGCACTTATCAGAACTCAATAGACGCAAAGAACCGCTTCAGCGTTCCTGCAAAATTCAGGGACGAGCTTGGCGGCCGCTGTGTTCTGACAAGGGGACTTGACGACTGTCTGGAGATCTATCCGATGTCTACCTGGAATAAGCAGGAAGAGGACTTCGCGAGGCTTCCGAGGTCGGACGAAAAGGCGAGAGCCTATCTTCGCTACACCTACGCCAACGCCGTGGAATGCGATATCGACAAGCAGGGCAGGACGGTCCTTCCGCAGTTCCTCAGGGAAGTCGCCCACATCGAGAAGGATCTCGTGACCATAGGCATGCGCGACCGCATAGAGATCTGGGCAAGAGACGTCTACGAGCAGGACCGCAACGGCGGCAAGCTCACAGCAGAAGACCTCGCCGTGATCGGCGACAAGTATCAGGTGTAGCTGATGGAATTCAGCCATTTGCCCGTCCTGTACAGCGAGGTGATGGACGCGCTGGCCGTAAAGCCTGACGGCATCTACCTCGACGGGACGCTCGGCGGCGGAGGTCATTCCGAGGGCATATGTCAAAGGCTTTCCGAAAACGGGACCCTTATAGGGGTGGACAGAGACAAAGACGCGCTGAACGCCGCTGAAAAGCGGCTTCAACCATATAAAAACAACAAGATCTTCGTTCAGAGCAACTACGCGGACGTAAAACTGATCCTGCGGGAACAGGGGGTCTCCGGACTCGACGGAGCGCTGCTGGACCTGGGGGTGTCGAGCTTCCAGCTGGACAATCCGGAAAGAGGCTTCTCGTACATGCACGACGCGCCTCTGGATATGAGGATGAACGCTGATGACAGCTTTACCGCCGAGGACGTGGTCAACGGCTACAGCGAAGCGGAGCTGACGAAGATCATTAAGGATTACGGCGAGGAACGCTGGGCGGCGCGCATAGCGCAGTTCATCGTAAAAGCCAGAAAAGACAAACGCCTGACAAGTACTTACGAGCTTGTGGATGTAATAAAAGCCGCGATACCGGCAAAGGCCAGAAGGGAAGGCCCTCACCCGGCAAAGCGCACGTTCCAGGCGATACGCATCGAGGTGAACGACGAGCTCGGGCAGCTGGAGCGCTCGATAAACGACTTTATCGACGTTCTGAACCCCGGAGGACGGCTGGTCGTCATAAGCTTCCACTCCCTCGAGGACAGGATCATAAAAGAGGCCTTTAAAAAACGCCTCGACCCGTGCACATGTCCGCCGGAGTTTCCGGTATGTGTGTGCGGAAAGGTGGCAGATGTAAAGAAAGTCACCGGGAAGCCCGTAACGGCTTCCGAAGAGGAACTTGAGCAGAACCCCAGAGCCCGCAGCGCAAAGCTGAGAGTGCTGGAAAAGTTGTAGACCGCAGAGGACAGCAGGATGAAGAAAAGAGATCAGGCCAGAATAATAATCTACATGCTTGCGCTTTGTCTTATGTTTATTGTTGCAGTAGGCATCAACGCGTACAGCGCCAAGGTGCAGTACGACATAAATATGCTCAACAGGCAGATCTCCGAGACCCAGACTGATATCAGGACCCTCGAGGTCCGGATCAAGAGCGCTTCCAACATCACAAATGTTGAGGGACGCGCCAGGGAACTCGGTTTTGTTTATCCTGAATTCGACCAGCTCAGATACCTTGCGGCAAACGAAAAGCCCATGCACGACTTTGCTCTTGCGCTTATGGAAGCCGCTTACGATTAGTTCGTCATGAAAGCGATTGCGACGACTCATAAGAACAGAACACGCTTAATTTTTGTATTTCTGGTCATCTGCGCCTGCATGCTTGCCCTTGCGGTAAGACTGGGTTACCAGATGCTTATCCGCGGCGATGAATACGCGCAGCGCGCGACCCGTCAGCAGACGAGGGACAGCGTGGTGCTCGCGACCCGCGGTTCCATTCTCGACCGCAACGGCAGCGAGCTTGCCATAAGCGCCACCACAAACACCATCTGGGTCCGCCCGGACAGCGTAAAAGGCAACGGCAAGAACGACGAAGAGATCCAGTTAAACATCTACACCGAAGCCAACACCCTCGCCAATCTGCTCCATATGGATTACGAGGAAGTGAGGTCGATCATCACTTCTGACAGAAAACTTCTCAAGGTCGCCAAGAACGTCGATAAAGAAGACGCAGAAAAGATACGCGCGGCCAAGCTTGCGGGAATAGAGATCGTTGAAGACGCCAAGAGGTATTATCCTCTGGGCATTTTTGCGTCTCACGTAATAGGCACCACCACGGACGACAACGTCGGACTTCTGGGGCTCGAGAATTACTACAACAGATACCTGGCGGGCATTAACGGCAGAGAGATCTCCAGCAAGGACAGCAGGTCCAACGCCATAACCTACGGAACCAGCAAATTCTACGGCGCCCAGGACGGCTACACCCTGGTCACGACCATCGACGAGAATATCCAGTACATCGTGGAAAGGCATATCGCCGAGTGCAAGGAGACCACAAAGGGAAAGCGCGTAATGTGCCTTGTTATGGAACCGAAGACCGCTTCCGTACTGGCGATGGCGCAGACCGACGAATACGACCCCAACGACCCCCGTTCGCCTGTAGGCACGGAAGAGGACAAGGCCGCGTTCGAGGAGATGACCGACGCTGAAAAGGTCAATTACTGGAACACTATCTGGCGCAATTTCTGCATAACCGATACCTACGAGCCCGGTTCCACGTTTAAGCTCATCACAACTTCCATAGCCCTCGACAAGGGCGTTACATATCCGGAAGAGACCTTCTACTGCAACTCGGCCATCACCGTTGCCGGGCAGAAGCTCAAGTGCTGGTACTATCCGAGGTCGCACGGTCAGGAGACGCTCGTCACGGCTGTCGAAAATTCCTGCAACCCCGTAATGGTGCAGCTCGCGCAGAGACTCGGGCTTACCAGGTATTACGAAGGCCTCGATTCATTCGCCCTTACAGAACGCACCGGAATAGATTACCCGGGCGAAAGCTTCAACATCCTGCAGAACAAATCCACCGCCGGTCCGGTAGGCCTTGCTACCATGGCTTACGGCCAGGGCATAGCGGTGACCCCGATATCCCTCGTAACGGCTATCTCTTCCATCGCAAACGAAGGAAAGCTCATGAAGCCGCACTTCATAAAGGAGCTGAGGGATTCCGAAGGCAACCTGGTCGATGAATATCAGCCTGTAATACGAAACATTTCGATGTCCGCCCAGACCGCGGCCGACATGCTCAAGATAATGGAAGACGTCGTAGGCGAGGGCGGCGGCGGAACCGCCAAGATAGCCGGATACCGCATCGGTGGCAAGACCGGTACAGCGCAGAAGCCTGAGGGCGGCGGATATTCCAAGACCGACGTTTACGGCTCGTTTATAGGGATCGCGCCGATCGACGACCCGAAATTCGCGATCCTGGTAGTTGTCGATTCTCCCCGCGGAGTGCTTTACGGCAGCCAGACAGCGGCTCCCTGCGCAAGGGAGATCATGAAGGAGATCTTCACCTACATGGGCATCGAGCCAAATTACACCGAAGAAGAGCTCGAAGCCATAGGCAAGTCCAAGGTCGAGGTCCCCGATCTTACAGGCCGCAGCGCGGAAAACGCCATCGGCGTGCTCGGCGGCAAATACCTCGGATACACATTTGCTCCGGCAATTGAGGATTACAAAAACCTTATAGTCACCGACCAGTATCCCAAGCCCGGGACGGAAGTGACCAAGGGCACCAAAGTCACGATATATTATGAGACCGAACCGGGAGAGGATGAAGACTCCGGCGAGGACGTGGAGGACTGATGAAGAAGACCGATATTTTATTCCTCGCCGACGCCTGCGCGGCGGACATACTGGGTGACAGTTCCGTTTATGTGGACAACGTCGTCATCGACTCGCGCGCGGCGCGCGAAGGATCGCTGTTCGTCTGCGTGATAGGCGAGGTCAACGACGGCCACAATTACGTCGAAAAAGCCTATGAGAACGGCTGCAGGGCGTTCCTTATGTCAAGGGAGACCGTGGCGGACATGTTCAGCGAGGCTCATCCGGACGCCTGCGTGGCGCTGGCCGACGATACCCAGAAGGCCTTCAAGCAGATGGCTTCCGCGTATCTTTCGCAGTTCCCCGTAAAGCGCATCGGCGTGACCGGAAGCGTCGGAAAGACTACCACCAGGATGCTCGTGACCGCCGTGCTGTCCGAAAAGTTCAAAACCGTATGCAGCGAAAAGAACTACAATACGCACCTCGGCCTGTGCATGACCTGTTTCCTTGCTGATGAGAGCACGGAAGCAGTGGTTTTTGAGATGGGAATGGACAGACCGGGCGAGATAGCCGGCTACTGTGAATGGATAAGGCCGGACGTGGCTGTGATAACTAACATCGGGGAATCTCATATGGAATACCTCGGAAGCCGCAGCGCAATAGCGGACGCCAAGCTGGAGATAACCTCCTTCCTTAAACCCGGAGCGCCTCTGTTCTACATACCGGACGGCGAGTTCCTGACCAAGGAGGAGATCAGAAAGCGCAGCTACGGCGAATTTTCGCTCCATCCCGTGCTGGAAAAGGGCGGGGACGTACAAATCACCTCTTATGAGGATAAGGGCCGTGACGGAAGCGATTTTACGGTCAGAATAGGCAGCGTGGAGCAGCGCATGCACCTCGGCCTGCTTGGAGAACACAACGTGCGGAACGCGGCCCTCGCCGCCGCGGTCGGCAATTATTACGGAATTTCCTGCCCCAAGATAGCCCATGCGTTCGCGGGCATGAGCGCTTTTGAGGGGCGACTCAGCGCAATGGACGTGGGAGGCATCCTGCTTATAGACGACAGCTATAACGCCTCCCCCGCATCCATGCTCGCCGCGCTGAACATACTGGCCAGCATGCCCACTGACAGGCATGTGGCTGTCATTTCCGACATGCGCGAGCTCGGTCCGGCCGAGGAAACAGGGCATTACAGGGTCGGGCAGCGCGCTGCCGAACTCGGCATAGACCTTGTGATCGCCGCCGGCGCAAACAGGGATATATACGCCCGCGGAATGGCCGATAACGGAGCGGAAAAGCGGATCATAGGCTGCGCGGACGCGCAGCAGGCCGCGGAGACGGCGCTCAAGCTGATCCATCCGGGAGACGCGGTGCTCGTCAAGGGTTCCAATTCGACGCGGATCTCGCTCGTCGCTGAAGAAATAAGGAAGGAGTACTCCGGAAAATGAGCACAGCGCTTAAGGTAATACTGAGCCTTGTCGGCACATACGCGCTTACTGCCGCGGCGGTTCCGGTGCTTCTGCCTCTGCTTATCCGCCTCAAGGCCGGACAGAGCATAAGGGAAGACGGGCCTGCGGCGCACATGGCAAAAAGCGGCACTCCGACCATCGGAGGCCTGTCCTTTGTTTTTGCGATAGTTATCGCGAACCTCATTATAAGCGGCGTCAACAGCGACACCGCGGCAATGCTCACCGGGCTTCTGGGCTACGGGGCGATAGGTTTTGCGGACGATTATATAAAGGTCGTCAAAAAGCGCAATCTGGGGCTTACAGCCATACAGAAGATAGTGCTGCAGCTGGCGGTCGCCATACTGATCTCCTGGTACGCGTCGGGAAGCGGCACGACGATATTCATCCCGTTCGTTAAGACGACATTCGACCTCGGATGGTTCTACATACCGTTTATGGTGTTCATCTTCCTGGCCATGAGCAATTCCGTCAACCTGACGGACGGGCTCGACGGGCTTGCGTCCAGCGTCACGGCGGTCTGCGCAGCCTGCTTTGCCGTCATAGGCTACGCGGCCGGGGCGGGGAGCATGGCCTGCTTTGCGGCGTCAGTCTGCGGCGGCTGCCTGGGTTTCCTGCTTTACAACAGGCATCCCGCAAAGCTGTTTATGGGCGATACCGGATCCATGGCGCTCGGCGGCGCTCTTGCCGCGGCTGCTATAGTTTCCGGATATGAGCTGCTGCTTCCCATAGCGGGCGGCATATACGTGGCCGAGGCCGTCTCGGTCATCATACAGGTCTTTGTATTTAAGACGCAGAACGGAAGGCGCTTCTTCCGCATGGCGCCTCTGCACCACCACTACGAGCTTGGCGGCTGGGAGGAGGTAAAGGTCGTAAGGGTATTTACACTCGTGACCTTTGCGCTGTGCCTGCTGGCGCTCGCCGGAGTTCTGTCGGTAAGATAGGAATGACATGGATAAGATCCTTATAATCGGGCTGGGGCGCTCAGGCCTTGCGGCGGCTGAACTTTTAAGAAACGAAGCCTCCGTGAGCATTTGGGACAGCAAGCCCGAGGAAAAACTGAACAAAGATGACGTTGCCCTGCTGAGAAGTCAGGGCATATGCTGTTATTTCGGGGACGCTCCGGACGCGGCCGGCTGGGACAAAGTGGTCCTGAGCCCCGGCGTTCCGGTCGAGCTTCCCTTTGTGCGCGAAGCGCGCCTGAACGGCGCGGAGATAAGCGGGGAACTCGAACAGGCCTACGAGCACTGCAGGGGACGTTTTATAGCTATCACCGGGACCAACGGAAAGACCACGGTCACGACGCTCGTCGGAGAGATGGTCAAAGCCGCCGGACTGGACTGCAGGGTGGCAGGGAACATAGGCATCCCTCTCGCGTCTCTCTGCGCGGACGCGGGTCCTGATACTCTTATGGTCACTGAGGTTTCGAGCTTTCAACTGGAAACGGCGGACAGGTTCCACCCGTTCGTGTCGGCTGTGCTGAACGTCACGCCGGACCACCTCGACCGCCACAAGACCTTCGAAAGATACGCGGATCTGAAAGCTTCCGTAACCAAAAACCAGACAAAAGGGGATTACTTTATATATAATTATTCAGATGAGCATTGCCAGCGGACGGCTGCTTACTGCAAGGCCAGGGCGGTCCCGTTCTTTGCGGACGGCGAGCTCGCTTTCGGCGCGTTCTGCCTTGACGGCAGGCTTTTTGTCAGGGATGACGAAGGCTGCGCCGAGCTCTGCAGGGCTGACGAGCTGCAGATCCCGGGTCACCATAACCTCGAGAACGCTCTCGCCGCGGCTGCCTGCGCGTATTTTGCCGGAGTCCCGGCGGACGCCATAAGCCGCACGCTCAGGGAATTCAAGGGCGTGGAGCACAGGATAGAGCTGATCTGCGAGCGCAAGGGCGTGCGCTACATCAACGATTCCAAGGGCACGAACCCGGATTCCTCTATCAAGGCGATCGAAGCCGTCAACACGCCTATACTTCTGATCGCCGGCGGATACGAAAAGAATTCCGATTTTACGGAGTTCATCGAATCTTTTAACGGGAAGGTCAAGGATCTCCTGCTGATCGGAGCGACCGCGAAAAGATTTGCCGATACGGCAATTGACTGCGGCTTTCCCAAGGACCGCATCTTCTTCTGCGACAGCATGAAGGAATGCGTTCAGAAGGCTTCGCTGCTGGCAGAAAAAGGGGATACCGTCCTGCTTTCACCCGCAAGCGCCAGTTGGGGCATGTATAATAACTACGAGGAGCGCGGCGATGACTTCAGAAGGCTCGCGCTTGCTCTCGACGACTGATATGGCCAGAAAGACAAAGACAGAAGGACCAAAACTTAAACCGAGGAAATATTACGAACCGGAATTCCTGATCCTGGCTCTTACTTTGCTTCTGACTCTTTTCGGGCTTGTAATGGTGTTCAGCGCAAGCTATTATTACGCGATCAGCAAGACCGGAAATCCCTACACGTTCCTGATAAACGATATGATGTGGAAACTGCTGGGCTGGGTCGTTTTCGCGTTCCTTACGCATTTCGACTACCACAGGATCGCCAAATACTCGTTTATAGTGCTGGCTGTGGGCTTTGTTCTGCTCGGCCTGATATTTACGCCTCTGGGCAAAACGATAAACAACGCCACCAGATGGCTGGATTTCAAGATATTCACGGTAATGCCCGGAGAGGTCATCAAGACCTGTCTGATACTCTTCCTCGCGTATTTCTACGCAAAGGATCCGAGCCGCATAAAGCGCTGGAAGGACGGACACTTTGTTGTGCTCGCCATAGGCGGCGCGGCTTTCCTTCTGATACTTGCCCAGCCCAATCTTTCGACCGCGGGCCTGGTGCTGCTCCTGGTGCTCGGCATGATGCTTCTGGCAGGGCTTGCCTGGGGCTGGATAATCGCCATGGGCGCTCTGGGCGTCGGCGCGTTCACCATCGTAGTACTGTCCCCGAAGGGCGCTTACATGATGGAGCGCATACAGACGTTCTTCGATCCGTTTAAGGACGCTCTGGGGTCGGGTTACCAGGTAGTGCAGTCGCTGCTGGCGCTCGGTTCCGGCGGGCTGCTCGGGGTAGGGCTCGGGCAGAGCATACAGAAGACGCTGTATCTTCCGGAGCCGCAGAGCGACTTTATACTCGCGATAATAGGCGAAGAGCTCGGTTATGTAGGCCTTATCGTTCTGATGTGCGTCTACATGCTTCTTATATGGCGCTGCATAAAGACCGCCATCAAGGCGCCTGACATCTACGGAACGCTGCTGGCGGGCGGCGTGGCGCTGCACCTGGGCCTTCAGGTGGTGCTGAATATCGCCGTCGTATCGGCGAGCTTCTTCCCGACGGGCGTCGTGCTTCCGTTCGTCTCCCTGGGAGGCAACGCAACCATACTCTATCTTGCGGAGATGGGCGTCGTGTTTAATATTTCAAGACAGATAAGACCTCCCGAGGAGGAAGGCGTATGAAAGTTTTAATGAGCTGCGGAGGGACCGGCGGGCATATCTATCCGGCCATTGCGATTGCAGACAGGATCAGAAAAGAATATCCGGACGCGGAGTTTCTTTTTATAGGGACAAAATCAGGGATGGAGAACCGCATCGTTCCCGCTGCGGGCTACGATATCCGCGGGATAGACGCGAGCGGATTTAACCGCAAAAACCTGCTTAAGAATTTCAAGACGCTTTCGGATATGGTGCACGGCGCGCATGACGCCGGAAAGCTGATCCGAGATTTTAAACCTGACATCGCCATAGGCACAGGCGCGTACGTCACCGGAACTGTGCTGGGTAAGGCGCACGAGGCCGGCGTCCGATGCTTTATACAGGAGCAGAACGCTGTTCCCGGATTCACAAACAAGATGCTGGAGCCTTTTGTCGAGAAAGTTTTTGTGAGTTTCGATTCCGCTAAGGAGCATTTCCGTCATCCGGAAAAGTGCGTGGTGACGGGAAATCCCATCAGGGCGGATTTTACCGGGCTGGACAGGGCGAAATGCCGCGCGGAGCTTGGGATCGCCGAAGGCGTGACCGCCGTGCTTATTACTGGCGGCAGCCTCGGAGCGCTTATGCTTAACGAAGCTGCGCTAAGACTTATTGACGAATGCGCAGGAAAAGATATAAAATTATTTTTTGTAACGGGGCGCAGATATTTTGAGGAGATCTCAAAGTCCGTTCAGGAAAGACCGGAAGCCGCGAGAGCCTGCGTGGATCTTATAGATTACGCGGACAATATGCCGGTGCTCATGACCGCCGCGGATATGGTGGTCAGCAGGGCGGGGGCCATTGCCGTTTCGGAGCTCCTCGCGTGCGGAAAGCCTTCCGTGCTTGTTCCGTCGCCCAATGTTACCAACAACCATCAGTACTGGAACGCAAAGGCCGTGGCTGACTGCGGCGCGGCGCTTCTTATAGAAGAGACCGCGCTTAAGGAAGATATTTCGACTCTGGCGAAGGCTGTGCTGGAGCTGTCTGCGGACAGGGACAGGCTGTCCGGAATGTCCTCCGCTGCAGTAAAGGCTGCCCATACGGACGCCGCGGACCTCATATTTAAAGAACTTGGCATTTAATGAAGGGCTTCGACGATTTTACCGAAGAACTTAATATAGACGAATTCGAATCGGTCACGGACGTGAACGATCTTTTTGCCGCGTTCGCGGATCCCGAGCCTGAACCCGAAGAGATACTCGAGGAAGTCGCTCCGGAACTCGACAAGACCCAGAAGCTCCCCAAGAACCGTAAGAAGATAAAAAAGAAAAAGCGCCGCAAGAAGAATTACGTGCTGCGTTTTCTCATCATTGTCGCGCTGATAGTCGGAGCGGTGCAGTTTATCCGCTCAGATTTCTTTACCGTGACCAAGGTAGCTGTCGACGGAAACCAGTATTATACCGCGTCGCAGGTATTCCAGCTGTCCGGGATACAGACCGGCAACAACATTTTCAGGACAAAAACGGACGAGGGCAAGGAAGCGCTGCTGGCTGATCCGTATATCAAATACGTGACCATAAAAAAAGAACTCCCCGGCACCATCCATATTACTGTGGAGGAGCGCGTGGAGTACGCGACCGTGCCTTACGGGGATCAGTACGTCCTTATAGACGATACCGGAATGGTACTGAGGATAAGCAATCAGGAACCCGCTCTGCCGCTGCTGGAGGGCATGACCATAATCGACATGACTCCGGGAAGCCCGCTCAACGTCGAGGAATCCTATCTTCTGACCGATACGCTGGAACTGCTGGCTGTGGTCGCGGAAAATGACATGTACTTCAAGAAGGTCAATTTCTCTACGGTCGTAGTTAAGGCGTACATCTACGATTCCCTGTACTGCGAGGGGACGCCCGCCAACATAACCGCGAGCATGGAGTCCGTGGCGAGGCTTGTTTCCGAGCTCTACGCCGAAAACGTCGATAAAGGAATAATTCGGGTCGGAAAGGATAACTACCTTTCATTCGACCCGAATATCACAGAATGATTTTTGTTTGTAATTGCCGCGCTTAAGGGACTATTCCTGAAGCGCTTTAAGAATCTTGACTGCCTGCGATACCGCTTCCGGTGTCGCATTTTCTAATGCTTCGAAAAGCTCCTCGAACTCCGGTCTTTCTTCGATCAGTGTGTTGATCGCGTCGCGGAACGGGGCTGATTCGCCGTGAGGCCTGTGATCGCACAGAAGATAGGATCTCTTGATTCCGAAGAAATCGCAGATCCTGTCGATCTTGTCCATGCGCGGCATCTTTATACCCTGGCACCAGTTTGAGATGCTTGCCTGGGAAACGCCGAGCGCGCTGGCCAGTTCTTTCTGGCTCAGACCTCTTTCGTTCATGCAGCTTTGAATGTTCTTTGCAATTACTGCGTTGATTTCTGTCTCGTTGATAATATTTGCCATATCTACCTCTCCTAATTGATATTTTACCCATATAAGTGATAAATATCAATACCTTTCGTGGAAAGTTAACTTAAAGTATTGACAAATCGACTTAAAGAGAATAGTCTAATGTTGGACGTTAAGGTCCATGAGGATATTTATGGTAAAATACAGCATAAGTATGGCAGCTGCAAGGCTGAACGCAGGGCTCACGCAGGGCGAATTAGCCGAAAAGCTGAATCTTTCAAAACAGACAATAATAAACTGGGAGGCCGGGAACAGTTTTCCCGACCCCGCTCATTTTATTGCTTTCTGTAAGATATGCAAAGTGCCGGCCGATCTCATACTCTTTGAATCGCATAAGTAAAAATAAAAAAGAGGGCATGTCCCTCTTTTTTTATGACTGTGTAATTTTTATTAGAGTCTGTTAGGCAGGTTCATTTTCTGCGGGCTTGGCTATCCTGGCGTTCCTTTCGGCCTTTCTCTTGTTTCTGCAGTTCTTGCAGCGCTTAGGCTCGTTAGTAAACCCCATCTGCTTGTAAAATTCCTGCTCGCCTGCAGAAAATATAAATTCCTGACCGCAGTCAGCGCAGACTAAAGTTTTGTCCTCCATTGTAATCTCCTTACTTCCTGTATACGCATCACCCAAAAAATCAGATGTTGCCTAATTAAGATAATAAATGGGATTTCAGTAAATTTCAAGCCTGATAAAGAAAAAAATATATTTTTTTCACAAAAAAGAAGTATTAAAAATCATCTGATGTTATCTCCGTCTTACCCTTGATAAAAAACTGTCATTGTGATACTCTAATCGATGGTGATGAATCCAATTTTCTACTAATTCTATGAAAGAGAGGGTCAATATGAAAGCACTCATCAAAAAGACGATGGACGGCAATACAGCGACAGCCCATGCGTCTTATGCGTTCACCGAAGTTGCCGCAATATTCCCCATCACTCCGTCTTCAACAATGGCGGAAATGATGGACGAGTGGAGCGCAACAGGACGTAAAAACATCTTCGGAAAGACTGTGGACATCCGCGAAATGCAGTCCGAAGGCGGAGCCTCCGGCGTTGTACACGGATCGCTGCAGGGTGGCGCTCTTACATCCACCTACACCGCAGCCCAGGGCCTTATGCTGATGATCCCCAACATGTATAAGATCGCAGGCGAACTTCTCCCCGCTGTCTTCCATGTTGCCGCCAGAGGCGTAGCCGCTAACGCACTTTCCATTTTCGGCGACCATTCAGACGTAATGGCCATCCGTCAGACCGGTTTCTGCATGCTGGCATCCAGCAATGTACAGGACTGCTTCTACATGGCCTCTGTTGCCCATCTCGCCGCTATCAAGGGCAGACTCCCGTTCGTTCACTTCTTCGACGGTTTCAGGACTTCCCACGAATATCAGAACATCGATGTTCTTGATTACGAAGATCTTAAGGAACTTGTAGACTGGGACGCTGTAAAGGCTTTCAGAGACAACTCTCTTAACCCGAACCATCCGCATACCAGAGGCGTCGCGGAGAACCCGGACATCTACTTCCAGCACAGAGAAGCTGTCAACAAGTTCTATCCGCCCATGCCCGGCATCGTTCAGGATTACATGGACAAGATCAACGAGATGGCCGGAACCAACTACAAGCTCTTCAACTACTACGGCGCTGAAGACGCTGACAAGGTCATCGTATCCATGGGCTCCTCCTGCGACACCATCAAGGAGACCATCGATTTCTGGAACAAGAAGGGCATGAAGCTCGGTCTCGTCGAAGTTCACCTCTTCAGACCGTTCTCCATCGACAACTTCCTCGCAGCCTTCCCGAAGACTGTAAAGAAGGTCGCTGTCCTCGACAGGACCAAGGAACCCGGCTCCGCAGGCGAACCGCTCTACCTCGACGTAGTCGACGCGTTCTCCAGAAGACCCGGCGAAAAGCCGCTCATCGTAGGCGGACGTTATGGTCTCGGTTCCAAGGAATTCACCCCGAACAACGTTATGTCCGTTTATGCCAACCTCGACGCGGCAGAACCGAAGAACCAGTTCACCGTAGGCATCATCGATGACGTTACCAACAAGTCCCTGCCTCCTTACGAAGATTTCGACTCCACTCCGGAAGGCATCGTATGCTTCAAGTTCTGGGGTCTCGGTTCCGACGGTACCGTTTCCGCAAACAAGTCTGCGGCTAAGATCATCGGCGACCACACCAACTTCAATATTCAGGCATACTTCGCATATGACTCCAAGAAGTCCGGCGGACTTACCGTTTCCCACCTCAGAATGGGCGAGCCGGTGATCAGGAGCACCTATCAGATCGACAAGGCCAACTTCATCGCCTGCCACAACCAGGCATACGTTCAGAAGTACGACATGGCTGACGATCTCAAGGACGGCGGCATATTCCTCCTCAACACACAGTGGACTCCGGAAGAGCTCGAGAAAGAGCTGCCCGGCCACATGAAGAGAATGCTCGCCACCAAGCATGCTCAGTTCTACACCCTCGACGCTGTTGACCTCGCGAGAGAGATCGGCCTCGGCGGACGTATCAACATGATCATGCAGGCTGCCTTCTTCAAGCTCACAGAAGTCCTGCCCGTTGACGACGCTATCCGTTATCTGAAGGAAGAAGCGGAGCACAGCTACGGCAAGAACGGCCGCAAGGTCGTCGAGATGAACTGGGCCGCTATCGACAAGGGCGTAGGCGAGATCAAGAAGATCGAAGTTCCGGCAAGCTGGGCTGACTGCAAGGACGACGTCAAGGAATTCGCTCCCGAGACTCCGGACTGGATCAAGAACGTTTACACCGAGATGGCTGCTCAGCGCGGCAACAAGCTGCCTGTATCCACCTTCAACGGCAGAGAAGACGGCTCCTTCCCGATGGGCGTTACCGCCTGGGAGAAGAGAGGCGTTTCCGTCGAAGTTCCGACCTGGGATATCGACAAGTGCATCCAGTGCAACCTATGCTCCTACAGCTGCCCGCACGCTGTAGTACGTCCTGTACTGCTCGACGAGGCTGAAGCTGCGGCTGCTCCGGCAAACTATCCGATGAAGGACGCTACCGGACATCCGGGAATGAAGTTCCACCTCACCATTTCCGCTCTCGACTGCACCGGCTGCGGCGTCTGCGTAAATACCTGCCCGAAGGGCGCTCTCACCATGGTACCGCTTCACGAAGTCGTTGAAGACAGCACCGTCGAATTCAAGTACAGCATGTCCGTTGCTGACAAGCCGATCAGCGAGAAGGAAAAGTACACCGTCAAGGGATCCCAGTTCCTGCGTCCGTACCTCCAGTTCTCCGGCGCATGCGCGGGCTGCGGAGAAACTCCGTACGCCAAGCTGATCACCCAGCTCTACGGAAGACGCCTTATGGTCGCCAACTCCGCCGGCTGCTCGCATATCTGGTCCGGTTCTCCTGAGACCGCTTATGCTTCCGGTCCGGACGGCAAGGGTCCGGCATGGGGCTGCTCGCTGTTCGAGGATACCGCAGAGTTCGGTCTCGGTATGTTCATGGGCAGCAACAACGTCCGCAAGTCTGTAAAGGCTATGGCGGAAGAAGCTCTCAAGACCGCTGACGGCGAGCTTAAGGAAGCTCTCCAGGCATGGCTCGACGGCTTCGAAGAAGGCGAAGGCTCCGTCGAAAGAGGAGACGCTCTCGAAGCTGCCCTGCTCAAGGTCAAGGGTAGCGATGACCTCCTCAACAGACTGTATGACCGCAGAGACTACTTCCTGAAGCCGTCTCAGTGGATCATCGGCGGCGACGGCTGGGCATACGACATCGATTACGGCGGACTCGACCACGTGCTCGCTTCCGGCGAGAACGTCAACGTCCTCTGCGTAGATACCGAAGTTTACTCCAACACCGGCGGTCAGTCCTCCAAGGCTACTCCGACCGCGGCTATCGCCAAGTTTGCCGCGTCCGGAAAGAAGACCAAGAAGAAGGACCTCGGTATGCTGGCTGTAAGCTACGGCTACATCTATGTTGCTCAGGTCGCTCTCGGCGCTGACAGGAACCAGACCCTCAAGGCTATCAGGGAAGCTGAAAGCTACAACGGACCGTCCCTCGTCATCTGCTACGCTCCCTGCATCAACCACGGCATCAAGGTCGGTATGGGACATTCCCAGGATCACACCAAGGACGCTGTAGACGCAGGTTACTGGGCAATGTGGAGATGGGATCCCCGCAAGGTCGGAACCGGCGAGAATCCGTTCACGCTCGACTCCAAGAAGCCGACTAAGGATCTGAGAGAGTTCCTCGAAAGCGAAGTCCGTTACAAGAGCCTGCTGCAGAAGTTCCCGGATCAGGCGGAACAGCTGCTCCAGAAGGCTGTAAAGGACCTCGGCGACAGAAACGCGTCCTACTTCAAGATGGCAGGACTCGAATAATCTGTTAAAAGCCCATAAGCTCAATAATAAAGGATCCCGGGATGACCTCCCGGGATCTTTTCTGTTATAATAAAGCATTATGAAACACACCATTACTCTTGCCGACCCGACCGGCTTCTGCTTCGGGGTAAAAAGAGCTGTCGATACAGCTTATAAAGAGATAGAGAGGGCCAACAGGGATGGGAAAGCCCTGTACTGCCTCGGCCAGCTGATCCACAACAAGAGCGTCACCGACGAACTGGAAGGCCTTGGCATGCGGACGATAAGCGCGCCGGAAGAGGCTGAAGACGGCGCCAGGGTGCTCATTAGGGCGCACGGAGAGCCGGACAGCACTTACAGCGTGCTCAGGGAAAAGAATGTTGAGATCATAGACGCCACATGCCCGTTTGTGACGCGCATCCACGAAATCGCCAGAAGATCCGGCGCCGAAGGGCGCGGGCTTGTGGTCGTGGGGGACGCTAAGCATCCGGAGGTAAAAGGCATACTCGGATGCACGGATCATGCCGCCGGCGTCATATACAGCGCAGAGGAAGCCGCCGCGCTTTCGGAGCGCGTTTCCGGGCCTCTTACGGTAGTTGCGCAGACCACCATCCCTTCGGAAAAATTTTTACTGTGCACGGAATTTCTTAAAACCCAGAGAGACGATGTCCGGGTCTTCGACACCATCTGCAGCGCCACAAAAGAGAGGCAGGATGCCGCGAAACAGTTGGCGGAGCGCTCAGACGCAATGGTCGTCATCGGGGACCCGAACAGTTCAAATTCAAAAAAGCTTGCCGAAATTTGCAAAAAAGTATGCAAAAATGTTCAATTTATAGATAATCCCAAAGAATTGTCCTTGCAGGAATTTTCTAATAATTATATAATTGGCGTTGCGGCAGGTGCATCAGCGCCTGAACGTATAATTAAGGAGGTTATTGCTTACATGAGTGATTTATTCACCAACACCCAGGAAACAGAAGTTAACGAAATGGCCGCTTACATGGACGAGATCGAAAAGTCCCTTAAGCTGCCCGGAAGAGGCGAAGTCGTTACCGGCACCGCAGTTCAGGTCACCAAGGACTACGTTGTAGTCAACCTCGGCTGCAAGAAGGACGGAATGCTCCCCGTTGAGGAGATCACCCTCGAAGAAGGTCAGACTCTTACTGACATGTTCAAAGAAGGCGACGAAGTCCAGGCTAAGGTCATCAAGACCGACGACGGCGACGGAAACATCCTGCTTTCCAAGAAGAGACTCCAGTCCGGCGAGAACTGGGAAGAAATCAACGCGGCGTATGAGAACAAAGAAGTTATCAACGTCACTCTCGTCAAGGAAGTTAAGGGCGGCGTAATCGCTACCTGCAAGGAAGTGTCCGGCTTTATCCCGATGTCCCAGCTCTCCGACCACTACGTCGAGAACGCTGCAGAGTTCATCGGAAAGACTCTCCCCGTAAAGGTCACCAGAGTAGATCAGAAGAGAAACAAGGCTGTCTTCTCTCACAAGGCTTTCCTTACCGAAGAAAAGCACAAGAAGATCGCAGAGATCTGGGAGACCCTCAATGTGGGTGATGTAGTTGAAGGAAAGGTCATGAGATTCACCGACTACGGCGCGTTCGTAGACATCGGCGGCATCGACGGACTTCTCCATATATCCGAGATCTCCTGGGGCAAGCTTAAGCACCCGCAGGAAGCTCTTGAGATTGGCCAGGTCGTAAATGTAAAGATTCTGAGCATGAATCCGGAAAAGGGCAAGATCTCTCTCGGACTCAAGCAGAACAATCCGGAACCCTGGTCTGTCATCGACGAGCAGTATCAGGAGGGTCAGGTAATTACCGGCAAGGTAGTTCAGATCAAGGAATACGGCGCATTCGTAGAGCTTGCTCCGGGCCTCGACGGACTGGTCCACATTTCCGAAGTTGCTCACAAGAGAGTCGGCAACATCAACGAAGAGCTCAAGATCGGCCAGGAAGTCCAGGCTAAGATCCTCGAGATCGACAAAGAGAGAAAGCGCATCTCCCTCAGCATCAAGGCCTGCCTCGAAGCAGCTCCCGCAGAAGAAGCTGCAGAAGCTCCGGCAGAGGAAGCCGCTCCAGCTGCAGCTGAAGAAGCTCCGGCAGCAGAGGCTCCCGCAGAGGAAGCATAAGGAACAGCTTTTAACAGCCCAACCCGCTATAAGACCCCGGCAGCATCGCCGGGGTTTTGTATTGCTTTCAGTTCCCGGCGGCCGCGCACAACAGTATTGTTAATCAGTCCTTTTATATGATAAAATTATTAAGTTATGGATTTAGGAAATTTCGGTCCGAAGGTGGATATTGGAATGATAAAAAGACTTTTTATAATACTGGCCGCGGCGGTCCTTATGGTCATCCCCGCGGCGATCGCGAAGCAGGCGTTTGCCGCGGATAACATAGACAACAGCGTTTATGTGGAGGCGCCGCTTTATTTCAACGATTCCAAGACGTCTGACACCGCGTGGCGGATAAAGGGCAACACTTATGTGACGCTTGGCGCCCTGCAGCGCTACGGCAGCACGGAAAAGCTGACCTTAGACAGGGACGCTCTGCGCATATATTTCGACCCGGCGGATCTCGATCTCGAGATCGGGGACGCGGATACCACCGCCTTTATTCAGAAATACGCTGGACGCTGCTATATCCCGCTCAAGTCATTCAAAAATGACGTCTATGTATCTTTAAATGTCATATCCCAGCTTGCGCATCTGGATTATTACATCGACGGAGGCATGCTGTATCTGAGCGACGGAACAGGCGAGGCGCCGCAGGCGGACAGCTTTAAGGACGCCGGGAGCATAGGGAGCGGCGGCGCAAAGGCCGCGGGCTCGCTTTCCGACGGGACCGCTTCCAATACAAGGCTCTCCGCCGGCACTGCCGTAAGGAAGATCGGGGAGACAGCGTCCTTCTATAAGGTCGAGACCCGCGACGGCGAAATCTATTACATCAACAAGAGCGATTATTCCGAACAGTCGGGCAGCTCTGCCGGCAGTTCTTCCGGGACGTCCGCCGAAGGCCTGGACTTTGTCTTCAGGCCGAAGCGCAAGGACCTTCACGAAGGCGAGAAGATCAATATGGCCTGGATCCATGTGTCTCAGGAGACAGGGGTCACGAGCCTTATTCCTGATACGCCTAACCCGGGCTGCGAGATACTCTCTCCGACCTGGCTGCACCAGAACGTCAACGACAGCGGAAATATACAGAACCTCTGCGACCGGGGATTTGTCGACCTTGCTCACGAAAACGGCTATGAGGTCTGGGTCGATGTGACCAACAAATTCAGTTCCAAGGGTTCTACCAATTACACCAGCGAGGTGCTGGCCAGCAAGCCTCTGAGGAGAAAGACCATTGCCCAGTACCTGCTTTACACCTGCCTTTACGACGGCGACGGGATCAACATAGACTACGAGACCGTCAAAGACGGGGACAGGGACAACTTTACGGCGTTTATGAGCGAACTGTCGGACTATTGCGGACGCCTTGGGCTTACGCTCTCGGCCGCGCTTCCGCCGTATTACAGCTGGTATGTTGAATTCGATTACGCCCAGCTCGGAAAACTCTGCGACTACATAACCGTCATGAGCTACACTGAACGCACCACCAACGACAAGGCGCCCGGACCGATAGCTTCGAGGAGTTTTATCATCAAGACCGCGGAGGATCTGCTCCGCTACATGCCGGCGGAAAAGATACTGATGGGCGATCCGATGTACTGCGTGCTCTGGACCTGCAATTCCTCCGGAAGGGTGGTCTCGGCGACCACATACACCATGAAGCGCATCAGGGAGTTCGTGGACAGCTGGAAAGAAACGCCGGAGTGGGACGA
>JAFYFK010000139.1 GCA_017543805.1 Bacillota bacterium
ACCTGGAGGCCGATCTCGGCGCCTTTTCCCGCAAGAAAAAGATCAAATCCTGCTACCGCGAGGCCAAAGCCACGTTTCAGGCTCTGGAGAGCCACGAGCGGCGCCTTGTCCGTCAGAAAATCCGCCTGCTGGAGGCCCTCGACAAAATCCCCGACCGCGTCCACAAAAACCAGTATCTCGACGGATCCATCCTCGACTCCAAAAACGAGTTGATTATTTCCCTTCTAATGGATCTATTCGGCGTGAAATACGAGCATCACAACATTCTCGGGAGCCCGGACGAGTGGATGGAATCCGACTTTGGCGCTGAAAACCAGGACGACAAAGTCCAATGGGAACATGCCGGCATGCTCGGACTGAAAGCTTATCTGGCCCGTCTGTGCGAAAAGGTGAAGATCTACGACGGAATGGGCTATCGCGTGGGCAAAAACCTGATCATCTCCCGCGACTACACCTACCTCGACGACAAAAACGTTAAGCGCAATTATATCCGCCTGCCCAAGATCGCCTGGCTGATGGTTTCATATGATCTCGTGAAGCCAAATCGAATGCTTCGTTATGTTCAGCGTCACTAGTCGTCCGTCTGATCCGGGCAATCTAAATCTCATCTCCGTCCCACGGAGCTTTTTTATTGCTTTTTTGACGAGAATCTGACTTTTTTATCCAAAGACGCCGCTTTTGTTACATCAAAAGCCGCTGCCTTGACGGCGCCTGGGGCAAAACCAGAGAGAGTTATACTCAATCCGGCGCTTTGGCAACGCAAAGCCGATGCTTTGAGTATAACGGTCCTTTAAGTTATACTCATTTATGGGATTTTCACCAGTATTTCCCCAGGATTGGGTATAACTCTTCCGGGAGTTATACTCAAATTCTGAAATTTATGACAACATTTCTTCTGGAATGCGTATAACTCCAGGGGGAGTTATACGCATTCTCATGAATTCGCGGAAAGAATTCCCTTAAAGTGAGTATAACTCTTTGAAGCGTTATACTCACTTTAAATATCTTCCCGCGCCATTCCTCGCGCTTTGGGTATAACATCTGTTGAGGTTATGCCCAAGGCCGATGTTTTTCCACTAAAATCGCCTTATCTGGGTGTAGCAGCTGCCCATTCAACTATCAGTTGAATGCGAAAGCGTTGACAGGACGCCCTTTTTGTGGTTAAATACCAGTATACTCCATGTCAGGAAAGGAATTCTCCGAATCATGAATATTCTTGCAATTGGAAACAGCTTTTCTGAAGACGCCACTTACT
The DNA here is from genome assembly GCA_017543805.1 of Bacillota bacterium. GTDB lineage: Bacteria > Bacillota > Clostridia > Peptostreptococcales > Anaerovoracaceae > RGIG7041. Next base: position 1,256 of record JAFYFK010000139.1, read on the forward strand.
ATCTGCACTCTGTTCTGGATGCGGCCGGCGTCGAGTCCTACGTCGTCAACCTTTATATCGGCGGCTGTTCGCTTGAGCGCCACTGGCAGAATATCGAAAAGCAGGCTGCTGACTATCAGTTCCAGGAGAACGGCATCAAGACCGAGCGCCTGATTTCCATTCAGGAGGCGCTTTTGCTGAGAGACTGGGATGTTATCGTCACGCAGCAGGCGAGCCACGACAGCGGCTGGGCCGAAACATACGAACCTTTCCTGGGGCTTTTGGTCGAGTATCTTCGGAAGGAAGCTCCGCGCGCCAAAATCTTTATGCAGAAGACTTGGGCGTATGAGCCGGACAGTCCGCATCCGAATTATATGCGCTACCACCGGGATCAAGCGGAGATGATGCTTCGGCTGAGCAGCTGCTACCGGGAGGCGGCCGCCCGTTATGGGCTGCCTTTGATCCCTTGCGCAGATTTGATTCAGAAGCTGCGCGCGCTGCCGGTCTTCCGCTATCCGGACGGGCCGCTTCGCATCTGCCGCGACGGTTTTCACATGCACTATTTGTATGGTCGCTATGCTCTGGCCTGCATTTGGGCCCGGGCAATCGCGGGGATTCGGGTGTCCGGCCTTGCTTTGCCGCCTGCATCCGCGTTTCTCCCCGACGTGCCGGCTGACCCTGCCATCATCTCAACGATCCAGCAGACGGCTGATTCGCTGCTTTGCTGAGTTTTATATCATATAGGAGGATTTGTATTTATGTGTCAATCAGCTCTTCATACCGTTTATTCCGTTCTTAGTAAGGAACTGACTGTGGGCAGCCAGTATCCGTTTTCGCGTCTTGGTATTGTTATGTCCCAGCAGGGTTACACCCCGAAGCAGTTTGATAAAAAGAAGTGGTCTCAGGTCATGGCGGAGATGTCGGCTTTCCTGGATATTGCTCCGGACCCGTCCACGTTAAACGCATTTCTGGGGACGCTGCGCGAGTGGCCGGATTTTGACGCTTCGCAGGTGATTGCCCCCGAGAAGGAGGTGGCCGTGGCGAAGCCCGCTGAGGAACCTGTGCCCGTCGAGGAGCCCGCACCCACTGAGGAGCCCGCACCCGTCGAGGAGCCTGCACCCGCTGAGGAGCCCACGCCGGAGTCCAAAGAAAATGTTTATGTCCCGACCCTCGACGAACTGCCCACCGAAATCGTGGAACAGATTTTCCTTCTGCCCAAAAGCCTGGCCCGCCTTAACCTGCTCGCAACCGGCAGCGAAGACAGCCCCGCCCCGGAGCTGATTCAGGCCCTGATTAACGGGTATGCCACGGCTCGCGCCAAGGGCAAAGTCACCATTAAGCCCAGCGGCGCCTGCATTTTCCCGACCGGCATTCTGACGGATGGCAAGCACCATGAAATCACATGCGGCTTCCGCAAGAACAAGGAAGTCAATAACCGTTTCCCCTGGGTGCTGCTTTCGGTCGGCACCATTCCGCTCAGCAAGTCCGAGCTCACGGCGGACCAGCCTACGCCGGCGGAAATGCCCCAGATGGAGGTCTCTTCCCTTGCGGCGGGCGTCGCTGTTGCGGCCAAAGCCGCTGAGCCGGTCGACGTCGAGACTCTGGTTATGCCTCTCGATGACGACGACCGCAAGAACATCTATGATTTCCTGCTGGAGCAGTTCGTCACGGAAGAAGAATATCACATGGCCAAGGTCAGCAAGGCCTTGAACGACGGCGGCTTTCAGAAGGAGCGCTTTAATTACCATAAGATGCGCGACATGATGGACGACCTGAGCGAATTTCTTTCGACGCGTGAGGAGCTCATCAACGGTGTTCCCCAGGTGATGATTACGCTGCACCGGAGCGAGAAGTACAGCAACTACGTTATTACGCCGGAAGTTCCAGATACGTCCGAGTCCGCGGCGGACGAGCTGCCGGAGCATATGGACGGGCTGATTGACTTGCCATCCAAGACCCTGATTCTGCTGAACAAGTTCGTCACAGGCCGCGAGGTAACCCCGCCGGAAGATATGGTCAAGACACTCTGCGAGGATTATGACGCCGCGCGCGCCAGCCAGGCTTTTTCGCGGTATAAGGATAGTTTTGTGTTTAATTCCAGGCTCACTTCTCCGGAGGGAATTCCGATTTACGCGGCTGTCCGCCGTTCCGACCGGGCCGCCGGACTTCCTTGGTATCTGAGCTTTGTCGGCCTGAAGGAAAAGCCTATGTACGGGCGCGTGGCACCGGGCAAGGAGCTGGAGCGTTTTGCATTTCTCGGCGATTGGTCCGATTTTCTGGAGACGCTGGCGAAGATGGCTCTGCCCGAGCTTTGGGATTTTAAGGCTTCTAACGATGGCGTCCCCCAGTATGCGATTCTGCGCAGCTACATTCAGTATACGTTTTACCGGCTTCAGCTGGAGGATAAAGTCTGCATTCACACGGATATGTCCGGGCGCGAGGACTTCGCGGCGTTCGATACCGGTCTGGTAACCAAGCATTATCACAATATTTACGCCTGCTTCGAGCCCAATATCGAGGGACAGGGGTCGCCCTGGCGCTTCGTCGCCTTCTGCGAAGAGGGTATCCGCCGTTACGGCAAGAAGCTGATTCAGTGCTTCAATCCGGTGCCTCGCCGAGCTTCTTATCTGGAGCAGAAGGAGCATCTGCTCTTCGACCTGGAGAAGGATTTGTACGTCGACTACGACCACATTATTCTGGACAACCTGCCCCGCCTGCCGATTCCTTTCCTGAAGGATGCCTGCCGCTGGAGCTCCGAGGCCCTTTCTCTGCTGCAGCAGATTGAGGCGGTGCCGGTCTGGCTGCAGAAGAAGAGCCCCCTGTATGATAATCTGCGCACCATCATCCGCGATGATGAGGACATTTTCAACGAAATCCAGGATGATATTTCCGCGGCCATCAACCTGGCCCGCGACCAGGTCCGCTGGAACTACAAGACGGCCATCCCCTGCTATTTCCCGGCCGGCAATTCCATGAGCCAGATGCTGCCCCTCTGCCTGCAGCGGGACGATACCGCCGACGTGGCTCTGGTGGTGGAGCTGATGGAGTCCGGCAACTATCAGGGTCAGACGATTCTGACGCTGGAGATGGCATATGTGGACGCCCGCCTGCTCTGCCGGCCCAACAGCGAATGGCTGGACAACTCCAAAATCGTTTCGGAAGAGGACGAGGAGGACGAATGATCCTGCATCAAAAAAGCGCCCCGCGGGGCGCTTTTTTTACTTGGTTTTCTTCTGTTCCCGGGCGACAAAACAGATCCGCTCGCTGTCCGGCCGTGGCGGCTCCAGCGTGAAAGCGTCATAGACCCCGAGGACTTTGAGGCCGGCCTGCTCCAGCAGGGCGGTGAGAGTCGCGGCCGGATAAGCCCGCTCATAATGCGCTTCTTCGTCGCGGCGGTACAGCTCGCCTTCGCGGCGGAAAAAAGTCACCAGGTATTCGTTGATCTTCTGCTCTTCATCGTAGCTGTTCTCCCAGATATAGGCCGCGTCCTCAAAGGTTTCGGCGCGGACCTGATCGGCGAGCACCTCACGGAATTTGTATTCGGTGTTGACGTCAAAGATAAAGAGCCCTTCCGGGTCCAGATAGTTGTCCGCGAGCCGGAAGACCCGCAGCAGCTCGTCTTCCTCCAGCAGATAGTTCAGGCTGTCACAGGTGCAGATAATCGAGCCGACGGTCCCGTAGAGCTCGAATTCGCGCATGTCCTGCTGCAGAAAAAGGATATCCGTCCCGTCCTCCCACGCCCTGCGGGAGTTTGCGCGCGGTCGGGAGCCGCCGATCCCGGGATAGCGCGCCGGGTCCAGTTCGTCCTTGAAGACCAGCGCCAGGACGGCGGCCAGGGTCGCGCCCGGCGAAACGCCGTCCGCCAGCAGTTTTTCGGCAAAAGGCAGGAACGGAACGTGCTTTCCCGAGGCGGCCGCTTCGGCGATCCGGGAAGAAAAGCGCTCCTTTTTGGCCGCGACGATCTGATCCGCCGCGGGCGGTTCGATATGTGAAATGGCCGTCCCGACCGTGTCGCGGATCAGTTTGAAGCGGTGCATTTCGCCCGGCGTGACGAAGGTGACGGCCCGGCCTTTTTTTCCGGCGCGTCCGGTGCGGCCGATGCGG
>JAFYFK010000140.1 GCA_017543805.1 Bacillota bacterium
CCCGGATCTCATCTTCCTTAAGCACCTGATGTTCAAAACCCATTATCGAGCACATGATCTGTCTCCGTTCTGCCGGCAGCATTTTCTGTCTGCCGCCGGCGCTGATCTGTCCTTAAACTCCTGTTTATACCCCGAACAGCAGCTTGCCGTAGGTCGGGAATGGCCAGAATGAGGCTGCGGTCAGCGCCTCAGCCTCGTCCGCCGCAGCCCGCAGAACATCCATCTTCGGAATTATTCCGTCGCGGACAAATTCGGACGCTTTTTCTATAAACAGCAGCTCGTCGCTTCCGGCTTCCATGCCGTCGAGCGCTTCGACCGCTTCCGCAAGCTCTTCCGCGGCGTCGTAAATGCTGTCCTCAAGTCCGGAAAGTTTCTTTATGACAGACAGTTCGTACTTGCCGGCAGCTGCTCCGTCTACACATGTAGACAATAGCTCGGTTTTCGACTTCAGGCTTTTAGCCAGCGCCGTTGTGTACATAGCCACTGGCGGAAGTATCTGCTTCTCTGCCATGTCGACCATGGTCAGGGCTTCGATGCGCACGGTGCGGACGTAGTTTTCGAGCTGTATCTCGCAGCGGGAACGCAGTTCGCGCTCTGTAAATACGCCCTGGGATATGAGCATTTCCGAGTTTTTCTTATCGAGGATCTTGGGCAGGGCGTCCGGCGTGGTTTTAAGGTTGGACAGCCCGCGGACCTTTGTTGCTTCCTCGATCCACGCGTCGTCGTAGCCGTTGCCGTTGAAGATTATGCGCTTGTGCGCGGTCACGGTCTCTTTTATAAGGTCGTGCAGCGCGGCCTCGAAGTCCGCGGCGCCTTCCAGCTTATCCGCAAATTCTTTGAGTATTTCCGCAACTGCCGAGTTTATCATGATGTTGGGGCAGGCGATGGAGTTGCTGGAGCCGACCATGCGGAACTCGAACTTGTTGCCGGTAAAGGCGAACGGGGAGGTCCTGTTGCGGTCGGTGGAATCCTTCGGAAGCCTCGGCAGGATGTCCACGCCGAGCTTTATTCGCTTCTTTTCGGAGCCTGCGTAAGGGCTGTCGGTCTCGATGGCGTCCAGCACGGCTGTAAGCTCGTCGCCGAGGAATATGGAAATGACCGCCGGAGGCGCTTCATTTGCGCCGAGCCTGTGGTCGTTGCCCGCGGTCGCCACGGAGAGGCGCAGCAGATCCTGATATTCGTCGACAGCTTTGATTACAGCCACCAGGAACAGCAGGAACTGCGCGTTCTCGTGGGGCGTCTCACCGGGAGAGAGAAGGTTGACGCCCGTATCCGTAGACATGGACCAGTTGTTGTGCTTGCCGCTTCCGTTGACCCCGGCAAAAGGCTTTTCGTGCAGCAGGCAGACCAGCCCGTGTTTTTCGGCGACTTTTTTCATGATCTCCATGGTCAGCTGGTTGTTGTCGGTCGCGACATTGGTGGTCGTGAAGATCGGCGCAAGCTCGTGCTGCGCAGGAGCAACCTCGTTGTGCTCGGTCTTTGCGAGTATGCCGAGCTTCCAGAGCTCGTCGTTCAGATCGCTCATAAATGCCTGTACGCGCGGCTTGATGGCTCCGAAATAATGGTCCTCCAGCTCCTGGCCCTTGGGCGGCTTTGCGCCGAAGAGCGTCCGGCCGGTGTAGATCAGGTCGTCGCGCTTAAGGTACATCGCGCGGTCGACGAGGAAGTATTCCTGCTCAGGCCCGACATTCGTCACCACGCGCTTTACATAGCCTTTTCCGAATAGCTTGAGTATGCGCAGAGCCTGCCTGTTGAGCGCTTCCATGGAGCGAAGCAGAGGCGTTTTCTTGTCCAGCGCTTCGCCGCTGTAGGAACAGAAAGCGGTAGGAATGCAGAGAGTTTTGTCTTTGATGAAGGCATAGCTGCTGGGATCCCAAGCAGTGTATCCACGCGCTTCAAAAGTTGTACGAAGACCACCAGATGGGAAGCTGGAAGCGTCAGGTTCACCTTTTATTAGTTCCTTTCCAGAAAACTCAAGTACGATAGGAGCACCGGGTAGTGAAGTCCCTTTTTTCTTACTGACAAAGCTATCGTGCTTTTCTGCTGTAATACCTGTTAGCGGTTGGAACCAATGCGTGAAA
>JAFYFK010000141.1 GCA_017543805.1 Bacillota bacterium
ATCGTTTATATCGTAGTAGCTTATAAACGTACAGCAAATATACAGATAAAACATTAAAAACACAGCGAACAACACTTCCTTTAATATGCCATATTTAACATTTTTATCTATTTTATTTGACATTTACATTTATATCAAGCAGTATTCTCAATAAAACAGATGTATCCGTCCGGATACATCTGTTTTATTCAATATATTATTGAGAAGTCTACTTCAGCCCGTCGACGTGGACGTCCAGCTGGTTGAACGGGATCTCCAGGCCTTCGCGGTCGAGGCGGTCCTGGATGATGGCCAGGATCTTTCTGCGGAGTTCCGCCTTTCTGCCCTGGTCGCACCAGAAGCGCAGCAGATAATTGATCGAAGAATCCGCGAATTCCTGCGTACCGAGGTACCTGCAGGCATCGATGCCCTGCATTTCGCTCACCTCCGCCGCGATGTCGCGGAATACTTCGTGGACGTGCCGGAAGTCCGCGCTGTAAGACAGCGGGATCAGCAGGTCGTTCTGGGTCGAGATCTTGTGAGCCTCGTGGATATTGCTGTTGCAGAGGGTCATAAGGCTTCCGTCATAGACATTCCGGAGAGTAGTCGTGCGCAGATTGAACTTCTCGACCCTGCCCTCAAAATCCCCGTATTTTATGACATCGCCGATGGCGTAGAAGCCGTCGAGCATTATATGCAGCCCCATTATGACATCCTTGAGGATGTCCTGGACAGCGAGACCGACAACTATACCGGCAACGCCGAGACCTGTGATCAGCGAACTGATATTGATGCCGTTGACCTGCAGTATCAGGATCACAGCAAACAGAGTCAGCAGCAGTTTGGTAACTCCGTAGATAGTGTTTCCGGCCTGCCCCGACATGATGCTCAGGACGCCGCCTTCCCCGCCTTTTTTCTTGAGGCTCTCGAAGCCTCTTTTGATAAAGCGCCACAGAACTGCCACAGCAATGATGATCACAGCGCTGACGAGCAGTTTATTAATACGTTCGATCGATATGAAATCCGTAAGCATACGAAAAACCTCCGCTGCGATATTTTATCACAACGGAGGTCTGTTTAGAATACATTAAGTTGTATTATGCCGCAGTCTAAAGGAAATCTCTTGCGGCCTTGAGCCCGTAAGCGGGCTCCGCATCGAGAGCGGCGCGGTTTATTGCGCGGGCCATTACCTCTACAGTCAGAGCGCCGAGAGCGTCAACGCCGACCTCGACCTCGCCGGAAGCCATCACGAAGATGGTATCTCCGTCAGCGGTGGAATGAACCGGACGGATAGCCTGCGCATAACCGTTATGGGCTATGCTCGCAAGCTTGTTGCACATGCATTTGTCTATGCGGGCATTGGTGACGACGCAGCCGATGGTCGTATTCCCGCCTCCCCAGAGTTCTTTGGCATGACCGACCTGGTCGTACATAACCTTTATGGAATCGGCAAATTCCGTCTTGTCCGGAGTAAGAAGGCCGGCAAGCGTCTTCTTGCTGTCAAAGTCGAATATGTCGCCGAGGGCGTTGACCGCCACGACGGCACCGACCTGGACATCGCCTATCTGGACCGCGTACACGCCGAGTCCGGATTTCATCATCGCATCGGCACCGAGGAATTTACCGACTGTTGCACCTGTTCCGGCACCGAAGTTTCCGCCCTTGAATTCAGCGCCTTCCCAGGCGTTTTTGCAGGCTTCGTAGCCCATGGCCTTGTCCGGGCGGATCTTGTTGGTCACGAGCTCAAGATCGAAGAGCGACGCTCCGCAGACGATCGGGACATAGCCGAAACCGGTATCAAAGCCTATGCCCTTTTCATCGAAGAACTGCATGGCTCCGTCGCCCGCTTCAAGACCGAACGCCGAACCGCCGGAAAGCATTACTGCGTGGATCTGCTGTACGGTGTTGACAGGTCTCAGCAGCTCGGTCTCCCTGGAGGCAGGGCTTCCTCCTCTTACGTCAACGCCGGCAAAAGCTCCTTTTTCGCAGAGTATAGCGGTGCAGCCTGTAGCCGCCTCGAAATTCTGCGCGTTTCCGAATTTAAAGCCTTTAATGTCTGTAATTTTGATCTCTTGCATATTATCAGCCTCCGATGCTGAAAAAACGGGCGGCGGTACAGCCGCCGCCCATCGGGGATGTAGTATAGGGTCAGGTCTCTGGCGGTCGCTTGTATCCGATCGAGCTTCGCTTTCAGCTCGCTCTCTCGGACAAGCTTCGCAAAGGACCTACAGCGGCTCTGGCTTCGCCTACGGCTCGCCAATCGCCTTGTTAGGTCTCTTACATTGCGTTGATGATCTGTATCGCCTGGATGAGTGCGATCAGAACGCCTACGAAACCTTCGCCGCCGAGCAGACCGGAAGCGACAACGCTGCCCATGGTGCCCTTGTCAAATTCCGGAGCGACCTTCTGGACGATGAAGCGGATAGCGCCGCCGATGAAAGCTGTGAAGGACAGGTAGAACGGGAGGTAAATACCAAGACCGAGCATTGTGAATCTCGGAGTTATGAAGTATATCACTATAGCCGCTACAAGGCCTCCGATGAATACCGGAACATTGGCGATGCCGCCGACTACGGAAGCGACCGCTGCAGCCTGAGCTGCCGGGAACATCTCGGTTCCGAATACAGCGCCGGTGTAAGCCTTTACGAGGATGACCATAACGAGTACCGCAACGACTGCGCCGATAACGCCGCCGATGCACTCGCCTATCCACTGAGCCTTAGGATCGGTATGGAGAACATGGCCAGCCTTGAAGTCGTTCATTACGTCGCCGGTAAGGCCTGCAGCGATAGCTACGATAGCAGCTACGAACACTGCCTTCTGTACATCGAGCGAGCATGCAAGCTTTGCTATAGCCATTACAAAGATACCGAATACCTCCATCGGGTTGATGGCGGACTGACCTACGCACTGTGAAGACATTGCGGTGGTGAGCCATACACCAAGCAGTGTGATGATTACTGCAAGAACAGGCAGGTTAAGTACAAATATGAACAGGAGCGCAATGACCAGGATAACCGGCGGAGCCCAACGCATCTCTACGATGGAAGTGCCGATTTGGCCCTTGCTGAACATGGAACCGAAGATCTCCTTTGCGTGAGGGATGATCTCCTTTGCTGTGATGGCAAGGCCTACGCCTACCATCCAGCCAAGACCGAGTGAACTCTTGATACCGGAAGCGAATGCCTGGTCCCATCCCAGCAGGGACTGGCCGCCGATTAGGATACCAAAGTCACCGATTATCGCACCGAGGAACCAGACGCCGATGGTGATGGGTCCGATCAGATATCCGACTGCGATGAGCATCGGAGACCACCAGATACCGCCCATGGAACCGTAATCCCACATTTTGTGGAACTGGCTGAGAGCGGGGACCTTAGCTGCCCAGTCGCGCAGCCAGGTCCAAATGCCGGCCAGACCGAAGGATCCGATCAGAGCGCCGGTCTGCTTGCCGCCTTCGTCGCCGACTGTGACGACTTCAGCTGCAGCCTGGCCCATTGCGTAAGGCATTTCCGCAGTTTCGATAAAATGATGCCTCAGAAGTGAAGTAAAGATAAGACCGAGAATGGTACCGCCAACGGTGACGATCATCATGTGAACGATACTCACTTCTGCAGTATTGTTCAGAATGAATATACCGGGGATCGTGAATGCAAGTCCGCCTGCAACCATCGAGCCTGCCGACATTACCGTATGTGTGACGTTGATCTCGTTCGGATTGGTGTGTCCGAGAAGCTTCAGACCGGACAGGGATACAAGAACTACGAACATGATCGGCCATGGCAGCGAAGAAGCCTTCAGCGCCACGAACATGGACGAGCATGTAAGAATTATTGCACCGACTACGCCGATTATGATGCCGCGGACAGTAAATTGCTCTTTAAACGAGCGAGTTTGATTTTCCGACATTTAATTAACCTCCTTATTTTAATTAACTGCCTGACATAAACTCCTGTCAATACTATTATAATACCTTTATTAACAATAATCCACACTTTTAATTCTTTTTTCTATTAATCCCACCATGTTAAATAAATATACATTATGAAAGCAAATATAGAAATATAAACCATAATCATCAGAATAGTTTCCTATCACATCAGGTATTCCCTTGCTGTCTTTTATGGTATAATGCTCCATTATGAATAAAACCAATAAATCCGAGCTTCAGGATCTTACGACCGGAAGCATAGCTAAAAAGCTTATATTTTACTTCCTGCCCATCGCGGCGGGCACCATATTCCAGCAGCTCTACAACGCTGTGGACGCGTTTATCGTCAGCAAATACGTCGGCACGGAGGCTCTTGCCGCCGTCGGCGGAAGCGTCTCGACCCTGACGAACGTTATCGTAGGCTTTTTTGTAGCGCTCGCCAGCGGCGCGACGGTAATAATCGCCCAGCTGTACGGCGCCGGGGACGATAAACGCCTGAGCCGCGCGTCGCACACTGCCATAGTGTTCTGCGTCGCCTGCGGGGCGTTTCTCACCCTGCTCGGAGTGACGCTGGCAAGGCAGCTGCTGCTCGTCATGAAGACCCCTGCCGACACCCTCGCGGACGCGACGTCCTACCTTCGCATATATTTCGGCGGCTCGATATTCACCCTGCTGTTTAATATAGGATCCGGGATCCTGCGCGCTGTCGGGGATTCCAGGCGCCCGTTCATCTTCCTGATGGTCTCCTGTGTCTGCAACATAATCCTGGACCTCTTCTTTGTAAGGAGCATGGGTCTGGGAGTACCCGGCGTCGCAATCGCGACGGTCATTTCACAGGTGCTGAGCGCGGTGCTGGTGCTGATCATACTGTCACGCTCCAAAGAGAGCTACGCGTTCTCTTTTAAAAAGCTCTGCTTCGACATTCCCCTCTTTAAGAGGATGATGTTCATAGGCGTCCCCAACGGGCTGCAGTCGCTGATGTACGGGTCGTCCAACCTTCTGATACAGTCCGGCGTCAACGAACTCGGGACCGTCGTCGTGGCGTCATGGGCGCTATCCGGTAAGGTCGACGGTTTCTACTGGGCGTCGATCAACGCAGCCGGGATCGCAGTGATGAACTTCGCCGGCCAGAACTTCGGCGCCGGCAGGAACGACCGCGTCAAGGACTGCGGACGCACCGGCATGAAGCTTTTCATGGGCATGACCATCGGTTTCTCCACGGTGATCCTTCTGATCGCCCAGAAGGTCCTCGGGATCTTCACCGACGACCAGGCGGTTATAGAAACTACGTGGATAGTTATAAAGTTCTTTGTACCATATTACTTCAGTTGGACTATAATAGAGGTGTTATCGGGGCTTCTCAGAGGCGTCGGAGACGCAGTCACACCGACGGTCATCTGCGGCATAGGCATCGCCGCGTTCCGCGTCGTCTGGATGTTTACGGTCTTCAGGATCTGGCACGGGCTGACCAGCCTCTGCCTCGCCTACCCGGCGTCCTGGGTCGTTACCGGCGTGACCCTGATAATCTACTACCGCATGGGCAAATGGCAAAGGAGGCGCATGGATAATGAAGTTCATATCGCGTAATTCGCTTGCTGCAGGCGTCGTTATGCTTATCGTCTTTGTCCTCTTTACCGTGGAACTTAAGACGGTGGGCGTCGAAGCGGTCGGCCCTGACGGCAGTTCGGTCGGAATGGCAGCTCTCAACAGCTTTATGGCAAAGAAGATCGGCGTCAGCGAGTTCTGGTACGAGGTGACCAAAGCCCTCGGATACGTCGCGCTGCTTGTGATGGCGGTCTTTGCGCTCGTAGGCGCGTACCAGCTGATAAGCACCCGCAGCATAGCGGCTGTGGATAAAAAAGTCATCCTGCTCGGCGTGTTCTATGCTGTGCTGCTGGCAGCTTACCTGTTCTTTGAATTCGCGTCTATCAACTACAGACCGATCCTCGTCGAAGGTGAGCTGGATCCGTCATACCCTTCGTCGCATACAATGCTCGCGGTCTGCGTTTTCGGATCGCTTGCCCTGATGGCCGGTGACCTTCCGATATTCGGCGAAGACCGGCGCCCCATCACCCGCATAGTCTGCTGGGCTGTAGCAGCCGTTTCCGTAGTCGGCCGCCTGCTCTCCGGCTACCACTGGTTTACCGATATCCTCGGAGGGATCTTCCTCTCCGTCAGCCTGCTCTGCTTCTTCGAGGCCGCCCGCCGCGAACTCTCCGACGAGCAGGACGAGGATTATTATGAGTTTGAGGAAGAGGATGAATAAGAACTGATCCGGAACCGTTTCAGCTGAACACCTATTTCGTAACATCATAAAATATGGAGCTTTCTATTGTAACACGTGTCAACACGTGTTACTATTATTTTTGAGGTGAAACATCATGGCGAAATATGTTTTTCCAGCAGCATTCTCAAAAGACGGAAACATGTATTCTGTTGAATTTCCGGATATCCCAGGCTGCTATACTTGCGGAGAGTCATTGACTGAAGCTATAGAAATGGCTTCCGACGCGCTCGCGCTCATGCTTTATCAGTACGAAAAAGAAGGCAAAGAAATACCTCTGCCCTCACCTATAAACGAATTTGTTACTGACACTAATGTTTTTCTAAGTTACGTAACCTGCGACACTATAGGATATCAAAAGAAATTCAATAACAGCGCAGTCAAAAAGACATTGACGATTCCTGAATGGCTCAATGAAGAAGCTGTTTCTGCCGGAGTAAATTTTTCGCAAATCCTGCAGGACGCCTTGAAAGAAAAACTGCATACTGCAATATAATATAATGATGAAAACGGGATTGTCTCGCCCCGGCTTACCTGACCACC
>JAFYFK010000142.1 GCA_017543805.1 Bacillota bacterium
AATATAAGAGCGTTTATCATAATAAAAGAAAGGGTGTGCAGAATTGTCATATATCGTATCTGTTGCTACATTAACTTCAATCCTACTGATAGGTGTGCTTGGTACTTATCTTGTTACCGGCCAGACAGGATTGTTCTCTATGGGGCAGGGGGCATTTCTGGCGATTGGAGCGTATGCATCTGCAATTCTTAAAATGCGTTTTGGTGTCCCGGCGTTACCAGCCGCAATTGTTGCCATTATTCTGGCAGGACTCATTGCGGCGTTGATAGGTTTCGCTACCCTGAGATTGTCACAGGACTACTTTGCTCTTGCGACATTTGGTTTTGGCGAAGCACTTATAGCTACACTAAACCTTGCAGTTGGTCTTACAGGAGGATCACGCGGACTATTCGGTATCCCGAAGCTTGTGGAACCTTGGATGGTTATTACAGTGCTTATCGGAATTATCATTTTTGTCTCTTATCTTAAGCAGCATGATTTTGGACGCAGATGCAAAGCAATAAGAGATAATCAGTTGACTGCAGAGATTCTCGGAATAAACGCATTCAGGCATAAAATGAAAGTTTATATCTTGGGAGCTGTGATTACGGCAACTGCCGGAGCATTTTATGGTTTTTATATCTCCTATGTTGATCCCAGCATGTTCGGCTGGATGCGCTCTGCGGAATGGGTCATTATCGTATTCTTTGGTGGACGTAATTCACTGACCGGTTCATTGCTGTCTGGAGCTGTCCTTCTGAGTCTTCCTGAAATCTTACGCTTTGCCAACGAGTGGCGTACTATTATTTACTGCGTTCTTGTAATTCTTATTATCAGCTTCAGGCCTGAAGGAGTCATGGGCAATCATGAGTTCAATATTTGGAGGATAATAAAAAGAGTCTTTAAAAAAGATAATAAAAGATCCCTTCCTGATGTAGGCAAGGAGGTGGAGTAATGTCTCATATTTTCGAAGTAAAAGGACTTAGCAAGCGTTTTGGCGGAGTTCAAGCAGTACATAATTTTAATGCTTATGTTGACGAAGGTGAGATTGTAGGCATTATTGGCCCGAATGGCGCAGGGAAGACTACGATACTCAATCTGATTTCTAATATTTATACACCCGACGAAGGTCAAGTGATTCTTGACGGTAAAGATATCTCCAATTTGCGCCGTTGGGATATAGCTGCGGCAGGAGTTGCCCGAACTTTCCAGAACATACGCCTTTTTGACAGCCTTTCTGCCATTGAAAATGTTATGACAATTCTTGCGACGACAGGTGACCATAAAGATGAACATCTTCGTCAAAAAGCAGCGGATCTGATGGACGAATTCGGATGGACTGACGGGAAAGATATTGATGTCCGAGGTCTCCCATATGGCAAAAAAAGAAAACTGGAACTAATCAGGGCAATGGCTCTTAAACCTAAATTCCTCATGCTTGATGAGCCTGCGGCAGGACTCAATCCTTCCGAGATAAAACAACTGATAGCCTATATAGACAGGATCAATAAGGTTCACAATATCCCTATTATTCTGATTGAACACCGACTTGAAGTGGTTATGTCTTTGTGTAAAAGAGTATACGTCGTGAGTTTTGGCGAGACTATCGCCGAAGGCCCCACTGAAGAGATTTGGAAGAATCCTGTTGTTGTAGCCGCATACCTTGGAGAGGAGGCGGAAGATGTTACAAATTAAAGATCTTTGCGTCAGCTATGGAAAGGTTGAGGCTTTGCACAAAGTCTCTCTGAATATTAAAGAAGGGGAGATTGTTTGTATTATCGGCTCCAATGGTGCAGGAAAAACAACTACGCTTAATACAATTTCGGGATTGAATACAAGAAGCGCGGGGTCGATTACCTTTAAAGGCGAAGAACTACCATCGAATCCGTCACAGATTGCAAAACAAGGTATCATTCAGATTCCGGAGGGAAGAAAGATATTTCCAAGCCTATCGGTAAAAGAGAATCTTTTGCTTGGCGCATATACTTTGCCAAGAGCAAAGATCAAAGGACTGATGGCCAATGTCTTTGATCTTTTCCCTCGACTTGCCGAACGTCAGAACCAGCGCGGAGGAACGTTGTCTGGCGGAGAACAGCAAATGCTTGCGATAGGCCGGGGACTTATGGCAGAACCAAAACTAATGTTGCTGGACGAACCTTCTCTGGGACTTGCGCCGCTTATTGTTAAGGAGATATTTGACTTCCTTAAGCAACGCAATAAGGATACTGGTCTGACCATGTTAATTGTTGAACAAAATGCTAAGGTAGCCCTTCGTATTGCTGACAGGGCTTATATTCTTGAAACCGGAAATATAGTCATGGAAGGTAATGCTAAAGATCTTGCTTCAGATCCGAAGGTCGTAGAAGCTTATTTTGGCGGAGCCAAGTAGGAAGGAGTTATAAATGGAATATAAAGCTTTTAGAGGGATTGTTCCCGCATGTTTGTTACCATTTAATAAGGACTACAGTATTGATGAGGCCTCGTATCGCAATCATCTGGAGTGGCTCGTTGGAATAAAAGGTGTTGGGGCTATAACCATTAATGGCCATGCTGCCGAAGGCTCATCTCTTAACAAGGAAGAACGTCTGCAGAGTATCCGCATCGCTGTTAATCAGGTAAAAGGTAGAGTGCCGATTATTTGTGGGATAATGCAAGACGGGACGTTAAATGCTATCGAGGAGGCGAAGGCTGCTCGCGATGAGGGTGTTGATGGATTATTGATCTTCCCTTCGTGTGAGTTTACGAGTGGCGGTGGTACTGTTCACCCAGATATGGTGTTTAAGCACTATGAAGCTATTGCGGAAGCTGTTTCGCTTCCAATGGTAGCTTTTTCCTATGCTTCATCTTCGGATCTGAATTATCCTGTATCCACCTTTGTAAGACTTTGCAGGGATATCGATAATGTCGTTTCTATAAAGGATGCGTCATATGACATTATCTTCTATGAGACTCTTTACAGAGAAATCAAGAAACTGAACAAAGATGTGACTATGCTTTCAAGCTTCAGCAAGACTATGCTTGCAAGTTTTGCTGTTGGCGCAGACGGTTTGTTGTCAGGCAATGGAAGTATCATACCGGAATTCCAGGTAGCTCTGTTCGAAGCCGTCAATCGCGGGGATTTGAAAAAGGCCAGAGAGATTGCTGATTTCATTTGGCCAATGGTCAGTGCTTGTTATTCTTCTCCATTTACAGATATGCATAACAGAATGAAATACGTGGCATGTAAACTTGGGCGTATTGCCACGGATACTGCAAGGATGCCGTTGCTTCCACTTAATGAACTAGAGAAAAAGAGACTCGATGAAGCAATCATTGCCCTTGGTATGGGAAAAGAACCATGTCAAGTTGAATAGAAGTCTACGATAGTTCTTCTGTATAATAAAATACTCTCACTTTTTGGGTTTTTCCTTTACATAAGGCCAGTCGGTTTCTCGACTGGTCTTTTGTTATTTTTTGTTCCAGGAATAGCCCGCTATAGCCCCTATAGCACCGCCTGCAAGATGGGCCATCTGAGAAATGTTGTCGTGAACGAAAATCGCGTTAACTATCTCCTGACCCGAATAAATTATTGCGACCAAGATGAACGTGAGAGGGATCTCTCCGTTTTTGAATTCCGTGAATGACGTCAGAAGAATAAAGGCAAAAACAACGCCGCTGGCCCCCGCATAGAGTCACATTGGGGAAGAGAACGTAGTTGATCAGAGCCGTCGTAAGCGCTGTTATACCGATGACGAGCCAAATCTTCTTTCCGCTATATTTTTCTTCAAGAATAGGTCCAAGAAGGAGGATAAGGCTTATGTTTCCGAAGAAGCGAGCCCATCCACTGTGTCCTAAAACATAGGTGAGTGCTCTAATATACGTCAGAGGTGACGAAAGGGGTGCTCTGTATGTCATGAAGAACTCTTTTGTGATAACTCCTCCGCTAATATTCCTAATACTGTCGCCCCAAGACAAAGAAGGGAGAATAGCAGTACTGTCGGAGCATTAAACACGATTTTTATGCGGGATTTTTTCAGGGCTCATCACTCTTTATAATTTTGCCCATTTTATTTGTTTGAGATGGTTTAGTCTATATTATATAATCTGATTTAACAATTGTTAGTCTCATATCACTTTGAGGTCGCTTCCGAAGTCAGATGTGAAAGAGGTTAGGGCATGAGCAGACTTGCTGTTTTCTTTCCAGGAATAGGTTATACCGCGGACAAGCCGCTTTTATACTACAGCAGAAGACTTGCCGCGCAACTGGGCTATGATATCAAGGTCCTCGCATTCTCCGGCTTCCCGTCAAACGTCAGGGGAGAAGCTGAAAAGATGAGGGAATGTTTTAATATTGCCCGATACCAGTCCGTGGAACAACTGTTTAGGACAGATCTTGAGAGCTATTCAGAAATCGTTTTTATCAGTAAAAGCATAGGCACTGCCGCGGCGGTCGAATACGCGTCAGAAAGTCCCGCCAAAAGCCGCATCAGACACATCCTCTATACGCCGCTCGAAGAGACCTTTAAGTTTGACATATCCAGCGCAATAGTATTTACAGGTTCTGAGGATCCCTGGGTAGGAAAAGGCGCGATCCCTGAGCTTTGCAAAGAAAAGGGGTTACCCTGTACCGTAGTTCCGAACGCGAATCATTCTCTTGAGACCGGAGATGCCCTTGCGGATATCCAAAACCTTAAGGAAATAATCGGTAAGGCACGGCAGTTTTTGCTTGAAATGTGAAGGTTAAATAAAGCATGTTAATCAACACCGGACAAAGGACCGATATACCTGCTTTTTATGCCGAGTGGTTTGCCAACAGACTGCGGGAGGGTTTCGTATGCGTCCGGAACCCCTTCGACCAAAGCCAGGTAAGCCGTTACCGCCTGGACCCTTCGGTCGTTGACGTGGTCGGCTTCTGTACGAAAAACCCCGCGCCGATGTTCCCCTACATGGATCTTTTGAAGGACTACGGGCAATACTGGTTCGTGACGATAACGCCCTATGGACGGGACATCGAGCCCAACGTTCCCGACAAGCACTGCCTGCTGGAGGATTTTAAGAAACTGTCGGATATTGTCGGCGTCGACTCGGTCGGCTGGCGGTACGATCCGATCTTTATTTCAGATAAGTATTCGATGGATTATCACCGCCGCGCGTTCGACGCGATGTCGGCCGTTCTTGAAGGCTATACAAAGACCGCCGTCATCAGCTTTATCGACCTGTACCCCAAGGTCAGGCGGAACTTTCCGGAGGCGAGGGAGGTCACAAAGGAACAGCGCCTGGAACTGGGAAAAGACATTATCGAAATGGCGTCGATCCGCGGCATGACGGTCAAACCCTGCGCGGAAGGGGACGATCTGGCGCCTTTCGGCGCCGACTGCTCCGGCTGCATGAAGATAAGCGACTACGAAAAAGCCATCGGGGAACACCTGAACGCGCCGAAAAAGAAAGGGGCGCGCGACGCCTGCTCGTGCTATCTGTCCTGCGATATCGGCGCTTATAATACCTGCCGCCACCTGTGCCGCTACTGCTACGCCAACGCGGACCCCGAAGAGGTGCTTGCCCGAAGCAGTCTGCACGACCCCCGGTCGCCTTTCCTTATCGGCGGTTACCGCGAGGATGACAGGATCCATGACGTTCCGCAGGAATCGTGGATCGAAAAGCAGACGAGTTTTCTGTAAATGCTGGCAAACGCTGTGATATAATGCGATTAAGTATATATATTTTTTAATACGGGTACAGGAATATGGAACAGATTCAGGCTTTATATAATTATATCGGAGAATTTCACCTCATAAGCATAGTGATTCGCGCTTTTTGCGCGGTGATAGCCGGCGGGATCATAGGCAGCGAGCGCGGCCGCCACGGCAGCGCGGCCGGTTTCCGCACTCATATCCTGGTCTGCCTCGGCGGAGCGATGACCGCTCTTATAAGTTTATTTGCCAACACAGTTTACGGCGGAATGGAAGGCGATATCTTAAGGATGTCGGCTTCGGTGGTCTCCGGAATCGGTTTTCTGGGTGCCGGAATAATCCTTGTCAGAAATAACAACACCATTGCCGGCCTGACGACAGCGGCCGGAATGTGGGTCACTGCGACCATTGGCGTGGCCTTCGGCTTCGGTTTCTATTTCGGCGGGCTGCTTGCCACGGTCATCTGCGTGGTCAACGCTGCGCTTCTGACCAAGCTGGAGCACAAGCGCCTGCGCGAAAAGCATTTTTATGTTGAGATCAACAATATCGACCGGATCCCGGATATCCTGGACCAGATCGAGAATGTTCTTAAGGAAGATGTCTTTATCGGGCCGGTCCCGGCAAAGAGCGGGATCGTCGGCAATGTCGGTTTCGAGGTTACGACCTCCAACAGCAACAATTACGCGGAGATGAGACAGGCTCTGAATCAGATCGAGGGAGTCTGCTACGTGGTTTCAGGCTAATTTTTTTACAAAAAGTAGTTGACAAGCTCCTAAAAACGGCGTATAAACATATCAACATAGTAGTTTGGTAGTTAAATCGTCACAGGAAAGGAGAACGCACCTATGCTTACGCAGCGCGCAATGTCCGTTAAGAAGATGTACATGTGGCGCTCCATGCGTATGCGTGGTGCCGTTTTCATGTGACCTTTCCGTAACGTTTAATTCAGGAGCATAAAAGGATCATTTGAAAACGGAGTTAAGAGAAACTCCGTTTTTTATTTAAAGAAAGGACAAAAAAATGAGCAACTATAAATTTGAAACACTTCAGATCCACGTAGGACAGGAACAGCCGGACCCCGCGAGCGACGCGCGCGCGGTGCCTATCTATCAGACCACCTCTTATGTATTCCGCAATTCGGCCCACGCGGCCGCCCGTTTTGGGCTGACCGACCCGGGCAATATTTATTCCCGCCTTACAAATTCCACCTCCGATGTGTTTGAAAAGCGCATCGCGGCGATCGAAGGCGGAGTTGCCGCGCTTGCGGTCGCGAGCGGCGCCGCTGCCATAACCTATACTCTCGAGGCGCTCGCTCAGCAGGGGGACCACATCGTAGCCCAGAAGACCATCTACGGCGGGTCATACAACCTCCTCGCGCATACGCTTCCTCTCTACGGGGTCACCGCGACCCTGGTCGACATACACGATCTGGACGAGGTCAAAGCCGCGATCCGGCCTAACACCAAAGCCATCTATATCGAGACCCTCGGGAATCCCAACAGCGACATTCCGGATATCGACGCTCTGTCCGAAATAGCGCACGCGCACAAAATACCTCTCGTTATAGACAACACATTTGCTACTCCCTATTTACTCAGGCCGATCGAACATGGCGCGGACATCGTCGTACACTCCGCGACCAAGTTCCTCGGCGGGCACGGCACGACGATGGGCGGAGTTATTGTCGATTCCGGAAAGTTCGACTGGAAGGGAAGCGGCAAGTTTGCGCCGATAGCTGACGCGAACCCGAGTTACCACGGGGTATCTTTTGTAGACGCGGCCGGCCCCGCTGCATTTGTCACATATATACGCGCCATCCTCCTGAGAGATACCGGCGCGGCGATCTCCCCGTTCAATTCCTTCCTGCTGCTGCAGGGCGTCGAGACTCTTTCGCTCCGCCTTGAGCGCCACGCGGAGAACACGGCGAAGGTTGTCGACTATCTGGCGAAGCACCCCCTCGTAGCCAGAGTCAACCATCCGTCTCTGCCGGACCATCCGCAGCACGAACTGTATAAAAAGTACTTCCCGAACGGCGGAGGCTCAATATTCACTTTCGATATAAAGGGCGGCCAGAAGGAAGCGCACGCGTTTATCGACGCGCTCGAGATATTCTCGCTGCTGGCCAACGTGGCGGACGTCAAATCCCTGGTCATCCACCCCGCGACCACCACGCATTCGCAGCTTTCGGAAGAGGAACTGGCCGATACCGGCATATTCCAGAGTACCATACGTCTGTCCATCGGCACAGAGCATATAGATGACATCATAGCTGATCTCGAAAAGGGATTTGCCGCCGTCGCTGCCCTGGGCTGAAAGCTTGACGCTTTATTGACTTGTATCTGATCATCTTTTATATTTAATTTCAGAATTAGTGGTCTGTTCCTGCGAGAAGAGGTTTAAAGATGATCAGAAACGGCAGTGTGGCAGTAGGAAATACGGAGATGTATTACGCCGCTTTTGGCAGCGGCAGCAGAAAGATGGTCGTCCTGCCGGGGCTTTCGGACGGGCTTGCGACAGTAAAAGGAAAAGCCGCAGTGCTCGCCCTGCCGTATAAAAAGCACCTCGGCGAATATACGGTGTATATGTTCAGCAGAAAGAACGATATGCCGGAAGGGTATACTGTCAGGGATATGGCAGAGGACCAGGTTAGCGCGATGCATGCGCTGGGTATCGAAAAAGCGTGTATCCTGGGGGTCTCACAGGGAGGCATGATCGCCCAGAGCATTGCGGTCAGCCATCCGGAAGCGGTAGAAAAACTGGTGCTCGCGGTCACTGCCCCGAACGCCAATGACGTTGTGACAGAAGCAGTCACGGGCTGGATCGAAATGGCGGAGCGCGGCGACCATAAGGCGCTGATGGTCGATACCGCTGAAAAAATGTACTCGGAAAAATACCTTAATAAAAACAGAAAGTATTTTCCGCTGCTTGCGCTGTATACGAAGCCTGCCTCCTACGACCGCTTCTTTAAGAACGCCCGCGCCATCCTTTGCTTCGACGCCCGTGGCGAGCTGTCTGAGATCAGCTGCCCGACTCTTATTATTGCGGGGAGCGATGACCGTACCGTAGGAAACGATGCCGCCGGGGAACTGAACCGGGGCATTGCCGGCAGCCGGCTGTTTGTGTACGACGGCCTTGGACACGGCGCCTTTGAGGAAGCGAAGGATTTTTACGACAGGGTCTTCGAATTCTGCAGTCAGTAAAGCTTATATACCAGCGCCTCGTACGGTCTGGTGAGCAGCGTTCTGCCGTCAGCCTGCGGGGCGTTTTTGTAATTGCAGAAGACGGGCTGCGCCTTTGACGGATCGAATTCCTTCGGGAAGCGGAACCTGCAGGCCTTTTCCGTAAAGCTGCAGATGACCAGCAGGGTCTGTCCCTGCCAACGGCGCTCGTATACATAAAGGTGCGGATGCATAGGCATCAGTTCCTTATAATCTCCGTTGCGGACTATGTCGCTCTGCGTGCGGAAAGCTATGACCTTCCTGTAGAAATTGAGCACGGAAT
>JAFYFK010000143.1 GCA_017543805.1 Bacillota bacterium
ATCGTCAGATACAGGTTGCGCTCGATGTTTGTCGCGTCGACGATGTTTATTATGCCCTCAGGCTTTTCTTCCAGCACGAAATTGCGGGAGACGAGCTCCTCGCTGGAATAAGGCGACATGGAATATATTCCCGGAAGGTCGGTTATCGATGTTTCGTCATAGCCGCGTATCACGCCGTCCTTGCGGTCGACAGTAACTCCGGGGAAGTTTCCGACATGCTGGTTGGAGCCGGTCAGCTGGTTGAAAAGCGTGGTCTTTCCGCTGTTCTGGTTGCCGACAAGGGCAAAGCGCAGGACAGTTCCCTCCGGAAGCGGATGTTCACCCTCTTTTTCGTGGAAACGTCCGCCTTCGCCGAGGCCTGGGTGTTCGCTGCCGCGTTTCTTGCCGGATTGCTGCTTTTCGTTAGACGCGGGCATATTCTCTTTTTTACCGTCAGCTTCCGCCGGGATCAGCGTGACCCCTATCTTTTCCGCGTCGGCAAGGCGCAGGGTAAGTTCGTAACCGCGTATGCGAAGCTCCATCGGGTCGCCGAGAGGAGCGAATTTTACAAGTGTAAGCTCAGCGCCGGGAATGACGCCCATATCCAAAAAGTGCTGGCGCAGAGCGCCTTCGCCGCCGACAGTCTCGATGCGGGCAGACTGTCCCGGCTGCAGTTCACGTAGATTCATAAAATACCTTCTTCAGCAAAATAATAAGGTATTATATCACATAAACGAGCATTTTTACCGGGAGGGCTGTATAATAGACACACAAAATACAGACAGAAACGGGCAATACGATGACAGACATCAAAATAATCGCGCTGGATCTTGACGGAACGCTGCTTGATTCGGACAAAAAACTCAGCAGGGCAAATTACGACGCTCTTAAAGCCGCCGCGGAAGCCGGGATAGAAATAGTCCCCGCCACAGGAAGGCTTTACCGCGGAATGCCGGCCGTCATACGTGAACTTCCCTATATCCGCTACGCAATTACGATAAACGGCGCGCAGGTGCTGGACGTGCAGAGCGGAGAGACGATCTGCGCGTGCGAGATATCAAATAAAGACGCGCTGGATCTTTGCGCGTATCTTTCCGCGCTGCCCGTGCTCTACGACTGCTACTGGGACGGTAAAGCCTTCGCCGGAAGAAAGCTTTACGAAAACGCCGATAAATATATCAGTGACTACCATTCCCTTAAGATGATGAAGGATCTCCGCCGGCCGGTCGAAGATTTTGAGTCCTTCCTTTCTGAAGGTTCCAAAGCCCCTCAGAAGATGCAGGTATTCACAAAGGATCAGACCCTGCGCAGTGAACTCATGACAGCCATAGCGGAGCGTTTTCCTCAGTTTGCCGTAACGACTTCCCTGCCTGAGAACATCGAGATAAATAACGCCGAAGTGGATAAAGGCAAAGCTCTGCTGGATCTCGCGGAACGCCTGGGCGTCGGAAGGCAGCAGACCATGGCCTTCGGCGACGGTCTAAACGACATAACCCTTCTGAAAGCCGCAGGTACCGGAGTGGCCATGGGAAACGCCCATCCTGAAGTAAAAAAGATCGCAGACCGCGTAACAGCGGACTGCGACCATGACGGAGTTGCTTTAGTTATAAACGGGCTGCTTATTTAAACTTTGTGCCGCAGCTTGCCGCTGCAGCAGCCTTCTCAGCCTCCGCGGCTTCAAGGACTTCCGGCGGGACATCCTCTTCGGCGTCGTGCTCGCGGAACTCTTCCGGATCATAAGGAATTCCGTTCTTGTCGAAATAATCCTTAAGCGCCGCGCGTATGGCTTCCTCAGCAAGCACGGAGCAGTGCAGCTTGTGCGCGGGAAGCCCGTCAAGCGCCTCGACGACAGCCTTGTTGGTGACTTCCATGACCTCATCGATCGTCTTGCCCTTGATGAGCTCAGTAGCCATTGAGCTGGAAGCGATAGCCGAACCGCAGCCGAAGGTCTCGAACTTGACGTCTTCGATCCTGTTGTCTTTGATCTTGAGATAGATCTTCATTATGTCCCCGCACACGGGGTTCCCGACTTCACCGACGCCGTCCGCGTCCTCAATGACGCCGACGTTCCTCGGATTGAGGAAATGATCCATAACCTTTTCTGAATAAAGTGCCATTTTATATACCTCTCCCCTGATTATTCGCTGAAAACATGCGGACGTTTGCCGTTGACGAGATCTCTCCAGAACGGGCTCATGTCGCGCAGATACTGTACCACTTCCGTGACAGAAGCGATTATGTAATCGATGTCCTCT
The DNA here is from genome assembly GCA_017543805.1 of Bacillota bacterium. Lineage (GTDB taxonomy): Bacteria > Bacillota > Clostridia > Peptostreptococcales > Anaerovoracaceae > RGIG7041. Next base: position 2,235 of record JAFYFK010000143.1, read on the forward strand.
TCGGTAAACTGCTCGTTGATGGAAAGCCTCAGAGATCCGTGCGCGACTTCGTGCGGACGGCCTATGGCCAGAAGCACGTGGCTCGGATCCAGGGATCCGCTTGTGCAGGCGGAGCCGGACGAGCACATTATGCCTTTGTCGTCGAGCATGAGCAGCATGGATTCGCCCTCGATGCCTTCAAAGCAGAAATTTGCGTTGTTCGGGACTCTGTGAACACGGTCGCCGTTGAGCTCGCCGTAAGGGATCTTGTCCAGGCCCGCTATAAGCCTGTCGCGGAGCTTCGTCTCCTTCTCCGCGTATTCGTCTATGTGCGCGCAGGCGTCCTTCAGAGCAGCCGCCATGCTTACTATTTCAGCGACGTTTTCCGTGCCGCCGCGCTTTCCGCGCTCCTGGGCGCCGCCTTCGATGACGTTTGTAAGGATTATCCCCTTGCGGGCATACAACGCTCCGACGCCCTTGGGTCCGTAGAACTTGTGGGCGGAAATTGAAAGCATGTCGATGTTCTGATCCTTAACGTCTATATGGAGATGGCCCGCAGCCTGCACGGCGTCGGTGTGGAACAAGACACCCTTCTCTTTACAGACAGCACCGATCTCCTTTATGGGCTGAATGGTCCCGATCTCGTTGTTGGCATACATTACCGTGACCAGGCAGGTATCCGGGCGGATCGCCGCTGCGACTTCTTCAGCTGTGACTATGCCGTTGCTGTGAACGTCCAGAAGCGTGATGTCAAAGCCCTCTTTTTTGAGTTTATCCAGTGTGTGGAGCACAGCGTGATGCTCAAAAGCAGTGGAAATGATATGCTTTTTGCCCTTGCGTTCTCCGAGCCTCGCGGCGCTTATGATAGCCTGGTTGTCTGCCTCTGTGCCGCAGCCGGTAAAATAGATCTCCCTGGCTTCGGCGTTGAAGCACGCTGCTACATCGGCCCTGGCCTGCTCAAGCGCTTCCTTGGCCTTCTGTCCGACAGAGTACAGGCTGGACGGATTGCCGTAGTATTCTTCCATGTAAGGAAGCATTGCGTCTATGGCAACACGGCTCATTTTCGTGGTCGCCGCATTGTCTGCGTATATTATCTTCATGGTCACTCCTTAAACATAAAAATTAACTGTGGTTTTATCACCACAGTTAATTATATCTAACGGCAGATAAATTGCAAGCACTATTTACCCCTCTTTTTGGTGGGTATTATTTGGAACTATTTAAGCGCTTCAATTAGCTCAGGCAGAACGGGCTCGAACGCCGGGCCGTACCAGTGGTCGGGGAATTCCTTGCTCTTTGCGATGCAGGCAAGTGTATAGTCCGCGGCGATCCTGGCGGCTTCACGTATGTCTTTGCCGCGCATGTACGCCCCGACAAAAGACGCGGAATATACGTCGCCCGTTCCGTGGCTTCCGACCGGATACTTAAAGTGCTCGTAATAGCTGTACTCTCCGTCGTAAACGACGACGCCGGTGCGGCCTTCCTCATAGCTTATGCCTGTAAGAACGACCTTTGCACCTGTAGTCTTATAAAGAAGATCGGCAAGATCCTTAACATAGGACTCGTCATACTTCTCCTTATACTCATAATCCAGCATATAGCAGGCTTCTGTGATGTTGGGAAGGATGATGTCGGCGTATTTGCAGAGTCCCAGAGTAGCCTTGGCGTAAGCGTCGTCAAAGAGCGGATACAGTACGCCGTTATCCCCCATTGCCGGGTCGACGATCTTGACTGCGTTCTCCGCGGCCGGAGATGACATAATATCCTTTATGTACTCTATCTGTTTTTCGCTACCTATATAGCCTGTA
>JAFYFK010000144.1 GCA_017543805.1 Bacillota bacterium
AAAGGTCGTTTACTATGCCGGAATGCCCGTTCTTTACCTCGGATCTGATCTTGGCAGTGAGAGCGTTCATGTAGACCCTCTGACGCCTCATCCTGGACGCGTTGGACCCGTCGCCGACGCTCATGCGCCCGCGCACAAAGTTCTGTGCGTGCTGCCCTTCCAGATGGACCGTCTCACCCATTACGAGCGTCGGATCCATGGCCGAGAAGTCGTCCTCTATCTTTACGTCAACTCCGCCGACCGCGTCGTTGAGCGGTATTATCGAATCCATGTACAGGGCGGCATATCCGTCGACCTGTATGCCTCCGAGCAGGTTGGAGATAGCCCTTACAACGTTTTCGCAGTTGGCCTTGGCGTCTATGCTGTACCCGAAGGCAAAGCTCAGCTGCTGCTGCGTCTGTCCTACGACTGTTCCGTACGCGTTTAATATATCTACCGTAACGACCGTATCCCTGTTGAGCTCGAGCACTCTGTACTGCTTGTTTGCTTCGTCCACGATGTAAAGGTGCATTACATCGCTGTTTCCGGTCTCGACGGTCTGGCCGGCTTCGACGCCGTCGTTCCTGTGGTCGACCCCTATGAACAGATACGTTTTTAAGCCCTTTTTCAGCCCGTATGACACGCCTTCGGCCTCTATTACGGCGTCAGGGTTGTTCTTCTCTTCGATCAGCTCTTCGACCGTTTTTCCGGTGTCGGGAGCGCCTGTATTGTCCGCGCCCGCCGCGGCAGGATCCGTGCCTGTCTGGCCTTCCGCTCCTGCGGCGCTGCCTGTCGAAGCCCCGGGTACTTCTGTATTCTGTTTTGTCTTTCCGCAGGCTGCGGCTGTAAACACCAGCGCCAGAGCCAGCAGAAGGCATATCAGCTTTTTCATAATTTATATACCCGCTACAGGTCTTTCTCCAGCAGTTCAGCCGTTGTCCTGTCTATTTTGCGAAGCGCGCCGTCTCCGAGTTTTCTGCGGAGCATCTCCCTGCCCTCGGCAAGGTTCGGCGGCCGGCTTGTAAGGTTGTGGCAGTCGGATCCGAGCAGCTGAGCCTGCCCTTCCTTAAACATATTGAGCCACTTTTTCCTGCCCCTCCAGGGGAGCAGAGTACCTGAATTTATCTGTATATACACCGGAAGCCTCAGAAGCTGGTGCATCATCTCGTCCGGCGCAAACGATTCGTAGCGCTCTATGTGGGCGATGGCCACCTTAAATCCGTGGTCCAGGCAGAGCTTTGTGACTTCGCCTATCTCAAAGTCCGTCCAGACGGAAAAAGGCATCTCCAGAAGCAGAGTATGCGTTCCGTCTATGCAGAGCTTATGAAGGTCGTTTTCCTTTGTAAGCCCGGAATAGAACGCTACCTCTGCCCCAAAGCGGAGCTCCGGCATTTCAGTTGGGGGCACCTCCGCAAAAAGCCGCTCGATAGCGCCCTGGCGTCTTTCGAGAAATTCGCTGAGCGATCTGCGGTTTCCGTAAAAATGCGGAGTAGCGACTACCGTATCTACCCCTGAAGCCTTTATCTTTGCCAGCATTTCCCGGGACATCGCGACGTCTTTGCTGCCGTCGTCTATGCCGGGAAGCACATGACTGTGGAAATCTATGACGCTCATTTAAGACTCTCTCAATTAAGATATTTCAGTTTATCATATTATTTGTCGGGATATGTAACAAACGTGTTACAATTGGTGCGGATGACAGGGATCGAACCTGCACGGTGTTGCCCACAGGAACCTAAATCCTGCGCGTCTGCCAGTTCCGCCACATCCGCGTGACTGAACTATTATATACAAAACCGTCAAAAAAGCAATAAAAAACCTCTTACAATCGCAAGAGGTTTTTGGTGACCCGTACGGGAATCGAACCCATGTTACGGCCGTGAAAGGGCCGTGTCTTAACCGCTTGACCAACGGGCCTTATAAAAAACTGGCGACGTCCTACTTTCCCAGGCAGCTTCCCACCAAGTATCATCAGCTCTGAAG
>JAFYFK010000145.1 GCA_017543805.1 Bacillota bacterium
GCGCTTCCGCTGACTTCGCTGAGCTTATTCGCCAGCACCGGGCTGTAGACGGTCATTATAGCCTTTTTTACATCACCCTTGCCCTGGGTGAAGAACAGTATGCTTCCGTTTGATATCATGCGGAAGCGGACGTCAGGCGCGGCGAGCGCCATTTTTGAAACGTAATCTATTATCTGGGAAGCTTCGGTATTTTCGCTCTTAAGGAATTTCCTGCGCTCCGGAGTGTTGTAGAAAAGCTCGCGCACAACGACTGTAGTGCCTTCTTCAGCAGCGGTGTCCTTAAGCTCAAAAACCGTTCCGCCTTCGATGTCTATGCGTCTTCCGGCTTTCTGGCCTGCAGTCTTGGAGATCATCTCCACCTTGGATACGGCCGCTATGCTGGACAGGGCGACCCCGCGGAAACCGAGTGTCCTCAGGCTCCCAAGGTCTTCGTAACGGTCGATCTTGCTGGTCGAAAAACGTTCAAAAGCGAGCTCGACGTCGTCCCTTGGAATGCCGGAACCGTTGTCGCTGACCCTGATATAATCAGTTCCGCCCTTTGATATCTCGACGGTTATGGAACCCGCGCCCGCATCGAGCGAGTTTTCGACAAGTTCCTTAACGACCGAAAGCGGCCTTTCTATGACTTCTCCGGACGCTATCTTTTCAGCTATGTCTTTGGGAAGAGTGTGTATCCTTTTATTCATCGCGAGCAGCCTCCTGAAGCTCCTCAAGGACCCGTATAGCCTGTGACGGTGTCATATTCATAAGGTCGAGGTCGCGTACCTTCTGCGCCAGTACGCTGTCCTGAGGCTGGAACAGGCTTATCTGTTCTCCGGCTTCTCTGCCTGAGGAAGGCGCCGGCGCCGCAAGTTCCGCGGCATAGCCGGACTCTAGTTCGGACAGTTTTCCCTCGGCTGTCTTTAGGACCTTTTTGGGCACGCCCGCAAGCCTGGCGACGTGTATCCCGTAGCTCCTGCTGGCGCTGCCTTCGACTATCTTGTGGAGGAAAACGATGTTCCCGTTCTCTTCCGCCACATCAACATTGAGATTTTTAACACCTTTAATGCTCTCCGACAGCGCGGTCAGCTCGTGGTAATGCGTAGCGAACAGAGTGCGGACAGTGCGTTTCGGATCGGTAAGATATTCGACGACCGCCCACGCTATCGACAGTCCGTCGTAGGTGCTCGTGCCGCGTCCGATCTCGTCGAGTATGACAAGGCTCTTTTCCGTCGCGGTGTTGAGGATGTAAGCAAGCTCAGACATCTCCACGAAAAACGTACTCTGTCCCATGGCGATATTGTCCGAAGCGCCGATCCTTGTATATATGCGGTCGCAGATACCTATTTTCGCCTCAAGAGCAGGCACAAAGCAGCCTGCCTGAGCCATGAGCACTATAAGCGCGAGCTGCCTCATATAGGTCGATTTTCCGGCCATATTGGGACCGGTTATGAGCAGCATGCTGGCTGAACCGCGGTCAAGATATACATCGTTGGACACGAAAACGCCGTCACGTATAGTCCTTTCGATGACCGGGTGACGTCCTCTTTTGATTATTATCTCGTCGCCCTCCGTTATTTCCGGGCGCACATAATCGAGCTCGGCAGCGACCTGGGCAAAGGCGCAGAGCACATCGGCAGCGGCGAGAGCCTGGGATGTCTGCTGCAGCTCGGCGGTCTTATCCCTTGCGGCGTCTCTCAGCGAACAGAATATGCGGTACTCAAGATCGTTTATCTTTGCCTGCGCGTTGAGGACCAGGTTTTCCGCCTCTTTAAGCTCGGGCGTGATGTATCTTTCGCCGTTTACGAGAGTCTGCTTCCGGATGTAGTTATCAGGCGCCATCGAGGTCTGGCCCTTGCTGATCTCGATGTAATAACCGAAGACCTTATTATAGCCGACACGCAGGTTCTTAATACCCGTGCGTTCCTTTTCCGAAGCCTCAAGCCCGGCTATCCATTCGCGGCTGTCCTTTACGGAAGCTATAATTCCGTCCAGCTCTTCGGAAAAGCCCGGCCGTATCATTCCGCCTTCGCGAACGGAAAACGGCGGTTCGTCAACAATGGCTTCGCTTATTGCCGAGCAAAGATCCTCCAGCGGATCTATCTGCTCATTAAGAGAATCAAGAAGTTCTGTGCCCGCGTCCTCCAGGGCGGCCTTGACATCGGGGATCGCGGAAAGAGACGTCTTTAGTGCAAGCAGGTCTCTTGCGTTGGCTGTGCCGAGCGATATGCGCGCGCAAAGCCTCTCAAGGTCATATATTCCGTTAAGAGCCTGACGGAGGTCGTTTCTGGCAAGCATGTTCTCGTTCAGAGCTTCGACAGCGTCTAGCCTCAGGTCTATGTCACGCTTTACGTTCAGCGGCTCCCTGAGCCACTGCTTCATCTTGCGGGCTCCCATCGCGGTGCGTGTCCTGTCGAGCACTCCGAAGAGAGAGCCCTGCACTTTATGCTCAAAAAGTGTCTCGGTAAGCTCGAGGTTCTTTATGGTAGCCTTGTCGAGGCTCATCGAGGAATTGACGGAGCAGATGCGGATCTCCCTCATGTGGCTGAGATCCTGTTTCTGGGTCTCCCTGAGGTAGCCAAGAAGCGCTCCGGCAGCGCGGAATATCAGCGGAACGTCTTCTTCAGCAAGTCCGACGCTCTTTTCCGAAGCGGTCTTAAAATGCTCCCTTATGCAGTTTCTGCAGCTTCTTTCGCCGAAAAGCGCAGTGTTGGGAACTGAAATATAAGTCTTGTCGAGGACCCTTGCCTGAGTCCACAGCTCGGGAAATTCTTCTTCGCTGACGTTCGTTATTATCTCTTTGGGCTCTATTTTGCTCAGCTGCGCAAAAAGCTGGTCTGCCGAGGCGCAGTCCGCAAGCTGAAGCGCTGAAAATTCTCCGGTCGAGATGTCCGCCCAGGACAGTCCTGCGGAGCGTCCGTCGATATATACGCAGGCCAGGAAATTGTTCTCCCCTTCCCTCAGCATACCAGGTTCAATGACGGTTCCAGGGGTCACGACCCTGATGACTTCGCGCTTTACTATGCCCTTTGCGAGCGCGGGATCCTCCATCTGCTCGGCAATGGCTACTTTGTGACCTTTGTCGATCAGTTTCGCTATGTAGCTGTCTACAGCGTGGTACGGAACACCGCACATCGGGGCGTATTCGCCGTTTCCGCAGGCTTTGCGCGTAAGAACTATGTCCATGTCGCGGGAAGCAGTCACGGCGTCGTCGAAAAACATCTCATAGAAGTCGCCCATGCGGAAAAAGAGGATACAGTCCTGATGATCCTTTTTTGTATCCAGATATTGCTGCATTGCAGGCGTATAAGCCATTACTGAACCTCTTCCTTAGCGTCGAGCGCCGCGTGGGCGCCGGCGACGGCTTTATCCATTACTGCCTCAAGCTCAGGGGAA
>JAFYFK010000146.1 GCA_017543805.1 Bacillota bacterium
TCTATGGACGTTGCGACGCCAAGCACCAGCAGGTCTTTTGCGTTTTTGATCGCGGGTTCCTCGGAGCCTTTGCCCTTTATGCCTTCTATAAGCATCTTCCCGCCTATCCAGCACAGCAGGACAAGCGCTATCCACGGGATGAACTTCTGGAAAGCCCGGAAATGCTCGACTATGGTGTGCACCAGTACCCAGCCGATAAGAGGCATCAGGAACTGGAATGCCCCGAACACCGCCGGTACGCCCAGCATCTTGCTTTTTTTCATGGTCGGCTCGGCCAGCCCGCTTGCCACAGATACGGAAAAAGCGTCCATGGCCAGACCCAGTCCGAGCAGAAAACTGTTAAGCAGGAATCCGCCCATCGCTCGTCACTTTCATACGCCGCAGTAACGCAGCTTCGTTAAAATAAAAGTATATCTTTTAAAGTAAGGTTTGTCAATCCGGGCAGTTTGCGATACAATGTGACAGGAGGCAGACCATGGAAGAGTACAGATCAGTCAGGGAAATAGAAATAAAGGACGGAGCACTTACCGCCCTCATCGACCCTCTCGGGGCTCAGGTAAAAGAACTCTGGTACGGGGGTATCCGCGTAGGCCGCGACGGAATAACTGTCGGCCGCTACGCCAACAGGATTAGAGGCGCAGCTTTCAGCCTTGGCGGCAAAACGTACCGCCTCAGCGCCAACGAGAACGGCAACTGCCTTCACGGAGGCGAAGAAGGCTTCGACAAAAGGCTCTGGAGCGTCGAGGACGCCGGAAAAAGCGTGTGCCTTAAGCTCGTCTCGGAAGACGGCGACCAGGGCTTTCCCGGAAGGCTTGCGGTCACAGTAAGCTTCACCGCGGAAAACGACAGCCTTATCATAGATTACCGCGCTGTCTGCGACGCGGACACAGTGATCAACCTCACGAATCACACTTATTTCAACCTGAACGGCGGCGGAAGCGCCGAAGACCACCTTCTGTCCATAAACGCGGACCGCATAACAGAGACCGGCGGCACGCTCATACCGACAGGAAGGTTTACTGACGTGGAAGGTACCCGCTTCGACTACAGTACAGAGCGCCGGTTCGAAGCACCGCATGACGAAAACTACGTCCTTTGCGGCACAGGCTTCAGAAAAGCGGCATCCCTAAAAGGCACAAAAAGCGGCATCTGCCTTGAGGTCTTCACCGACCAGCCCGGCATCCAGCTATACAACACGGAAGACGCGGTGTGCCTCGAGACCCAGCACTTCGCTGACAGTCCCAACCACCCGGCATTCCCCACTACGCTGCTTAAGACAGGCGAAGAATTCAGATCGCGCACGGTATACGCGTTTTCGATGCAGCAGCGCGCGCAGAACACAGAGGATTACAACATGACCAGGACATTCAGAGCGCCCGGACGCACGGAGCTGGGCGGAAACCATACAGACCACCAGCACGGAAAAGTACTCGCGGCAGGAATAGACCTCTACATTACGGCAGAAGCCGAAAAGACAGACGGCAAGATCGTTAAAATCGCCTCTTTGGGCTATCCGGAGCTTAAGGTCGACCTTTCAGACCTTGAGCCGGTAAAAAGCGAGCAGAACCGCTCTGAGAGCCTTGTAAGGGGCATCGCAGCCCGCATCTCGCAGCTCGGTTACAATATCGGAGGCTTTAACGCTGAGATGAAGTCCGAAGTCCTCTCCGGATCCGGACTTTCCTCCTCCGCTGCCTACGAAGTGCTGATCGGGCGCATCTTCAACGAGTTCTACTGCGGCGGGCAGCTTTCCGACGTTCAGATAGCGCAGATAGGCCAGTACGCGGAAAACGTGTACTTCGGCAAGCCCTGCGGCCTTATGGACCAGATGGCCTGCTCGGTGGGCAATATAGTAGCCATAGACTTTAAAGACCCCGAAGACCCGGTGATAGAACAGATAGACCGCCGCTTCGAGGATTTCGGCTACGCGCTGTGCATCA
>JAFYFK010000147.1 GCA_017543805.1 Bacillota bacterium
CGCTCCTTCGACGGTCAGCAGTTTTTTCGGCGCGGAGCAGGCATCATAAAGGACCTGCGCGTCAGCCGGCGGGACGAATTTGTCGGAATCGCCGTGGATGAAAAGCGTCGGAAGGCTGCTTTTTGCGACCAGCGCGGCCGTGTTTGCGTCATATATATTATATCCGCCACGCAGCTGCAGCCAGAACGACGCGCTTGGCACGATGCCGACATCCGGGATCGAGAACCAGTCCTTGAGCTGCTTTCTGAAGATCGACGGAACGTCCCTGTAGGCGCAGTCGGAGATCACGCACTTTGCGTTTTCCGGAAGGCCCAGGCCGCTCATCATGTCGGCGCAGGCGGCGCCCATGGACTCTCCGTGGAGGACGATCCTGGCGTCCGGGTCCTCGGAAATGATCCAGTTCAGCCAGATCATATTGTCCGCCGCGTCCGTCCAGCCCATCCCGATAAAATCGCCGTCGGATTCGCCCTGGCAGCGCATGTCGGGGCAGATGACGTTCCAGCCCTGAGCGTAATAGCGCGCGGCAAAATGGTACATTTCTTCCTTCCAGCCGGTGTAGCCGTGCAGCAGCATCACCCATTTGTCGGAGGGCTCTTCCTGCCGGAAGACGGCCGCTATAAGCCTGTAGCCGTCGGCGCTTTCCGCCTGCAGCTTGAGCATCGGTACCGTGTCGACCAGCTCCTGCGCCTCCAGGCGGGCCTGCTTTGTGTTCTCAATCAGCTGGTCCGTGTGCACCTGCTGCGCGTAGCCCTGCTCGGTGGCCTTTTCGAACTGGTCCAGCTTCCGCATAAAATCCGGCACCAGCGCCGCGCTGATAATAACGTTTACGGCCGCGTTGTACAGCACAAACAGCACTATCAGCAATACGATCATGACCGTCCTGAGCCGGTTTTTCTTATTTCCGCGTTCTTTCTTCATGATTCTTTAATTATATCCGCAACTGATGAAGTTTTGCTCAGCTTTTTGCATCGAATTAATGAGTGCCGACAAAAAGCCCCTGCCGCGCTAAGCGACAGGGGCTTTGATTCTTAACTATTTGATTCTACAGCCCGTAAATCTTGGAATATTTCTCTTCCAGATAATCCAGGAAATCGTCCGGGGTGAGGTCGCGGCCGGTGATCTCGCGGATCCACTGCTTCGGTTCCACCAGGTCAGCGCGCGCAAAGACGTGCTCCTTCATCCAGCCGTTGAGCTTCTTAAAGTCGCCGGCTGCGACAGTCGCGTCAACGTCCATAGCCTTCTCGAGTTCCTTGTAATACATGGAATTGTAGAAGTTTCCGATAGCGTAAGTCGGGAAGTAGCCAAAGCCGAAAGTCCAGTGAACGTCCTGCAGAACGCCGCTTTTGTCGTCCGGCGGGGTGATCCCAAGATACTCCTGGTACTTGCTGTTCCAGACCTGCGGAACGTCCTTGATCTCCAGCGAGCCGTCCATCAGAGCCTTTTCGATCTCGTAGCGGATCATAATGTGGAACACGTAAGTAAACTCGTCAGCCTGTGTGCGTATGAGCGACGGCTCGACCACGTTCAGCGCCTCGTAGAGCTCCTCCTCGGAAACGTCGTGCATCACCTGCGGGAAGATCTCGCAGGTCTTCGGATAGATCAGGTGGACAAAGGCTCTGGAGCGGCCGATGCGGTTCTCGTAGAAGCGGGACACCGACTCGTGCATTCCCATGGTCTTTCCGCCGTCGATGTAATTGTCGTAATGGCTCTCCGGCGTCAGCTGGTCGAAGGTGGCGTGGCCGCCCTCGTGGACGATCGAATACATGCTGCTGCTGAAATCGTCCTCATAATAATGCGTCGTGACGCGGATGTCGTTCTTGCCCAGTTCGTCCGTAAACGGATGCTCGGTCGTGGTGAACGCGCCGCGGGTAAAGTCGTAATCCATGACCTCCAGCAGGTACTGCGCCATCTGCCTCTGCTGCTCGTCCGTGACGATGCGGCTCATAAAGTCGCGGCGGATCTTCTTGGGGCTCGCCTGGATCTTCTTGAGCAGCGGCACGAGCCTTTCGCGGCAGCGCCCGAAGATCCTGTCCAGATCCTCCATGGTGATGCCCTTCTCGTAATCGTCGAGCATCTGGTCGTAGACCGGCTTTGCGGCATCCTCCGGAGTATCGTAGCCGCGCAGGGCGATCTTCTTTTTCTCGATCTCGAGGACCTTCTCCAGAGAATCCTTAAACATGCTGAAATCCGAAGCGTCCTTAGCCTTTGTCCAGTCGACGAAGGCCTTGTTGTAAATGCGCGAGAACTCGTGGTCGAGCTCGGGCGTGATGTTTACGGTTTCGAGATACGTCCTGTGCAGCTGCTCGGCGAGCACTCTGTCGAGCTCGTCAAGGTTCTGGCGGTCCTTATACAGCGCCTCGGCAGCCTCGATAAACTCCGGCTGCTTCAGCAGTTTAAAGGCCTGGTTGCTGAGGAAGGCCATGACCTCGCCCTGCTCCTCCATGGCGGCGGACGGGCAGATGGTCTCCTGATCGTAGTTCAGCACGCTGCAGGCGTGTTCGTAATTCGCGGCTTCCGCAAGAACGTTTTTTACAAATTCAAGGTTATTCATTTTTTTATCCTTCTACTCCTTCTTCATGTCGCTCATTTCTGTACTATTATACATTAAGCAAAAATTAAGTACAGGAAAAATGCTCCGGGCGCTTTGCGAAAACGCGCCGCAGACAAATAGTTTCTCAAAACCACGCAATTTTGCACTTTCAGGAAAAGCGCCATCGATTTTTGTATCTTTTCAACACGTTTTGTGATAAAATTTTTTATTATGCACTCAGAAAGAAAAGCCGCTATAATGGCTTAAACGGATATGAATAAAGAAACATTCGACAACGCAATAAAAGTGCCGGTGCTGAACGTCAACCGCAAGCTCCGCGTCCACGAGAACTTCCGCGACATGCTGGACTACATGGCCGCGCAGTTCGGCGACGACGCCGCTTACATCATTAAGACGAAGCGCGAGACCAAAAGCGCGCCGGCGGAATACAGGCACGTAAGCTTTAAGGACCTTCGCCGGGAGGTTGCCGACACAGGCACCGAGCTGATGAAGATGGGCCTTAAGGGCAAGCGCATGGCCATCATCGGGAAGAACCGCTACGAGTGGATGCTCGGCTACTACGCGCACCTCTGCGGCCTGGGCATCGTCGTCCCGCTGGACAAAGGCCTTCCCTACGAGGAGCTCGAGCTGTCACTTCAGAAATCGCAGTCTGACGTGCTGCTCTTCGACAAGGACCATCTGGAATTCGTCGAGACCCTGATGCGCGCAAACCGCACCCAGGTAAAGCTCTTTATATGCATGGACGAGATCGAGGGTTTCCCCTGCCTTCCGTCGATCCTCGAACGCGGAAAATCCGCGTCCGAAGCGGAAAAAGCCGAATACCGCAGCCTGCCCATAGACAGCCGCGGCCTTTCGATAATCCTGTTCACCTCCGGGACCTCCGGCCTGGCAAAGGCCGTAATGCTGTCCCAGTACAACATAGGCTTCAACATCTGGCAGGTGCTCTGCACCGAGGATCTGCGCCACGGCGACGTCAACATGGCGTTCCTGCCCTACCACCACACCTTCGGATCCACCGGCCAGAGCATGATGTCCTGCTGCGGCATGACCACGGTCTTCTGCGACGGCCTCAAGTACATCCAGAAAAACATGGTGGAATACAAGGTCTCGGTGTTTATCTGCGTTCCGCTGATCATCGAGTCCATGTACAAAAAAATCCTTGCAGGGGTCAAAAAACAGGGCAAGGAAGAGACCTTCGCAAAGGGCCGCAAGATTGCCCACGCGCTCAAAAAACTGCACATAGATGTCCGAAGAAGGCTGTTTAAGGAGGTCCTGGAGCAGCTCGGAGGCGGTCTGCGCTACGTCATATCCGGCGCTTCGCCGCTGGATCCGGAAGTATCCAGGGGCTTCAAGGACATGGGCGTCGAGGTCATCCAGGGCTACGGCCTGACCGAGACCTCCCCGGTGCTCGCCGGCGAGAACCCGCAGCACAGGCGCGACGGTTCGATCGGCCACGCAATGCCCGGCCAGGAGCTTCGCATCATCGACGCCAACGAGGACGGCATAGGAGAGCTGATCGCGAAGGGCGACAACGTCATGCTCGGCTATTACGAGAACCAGGAGGCGACGGACGAGGTCATAGAGACCGCGCCGGACGGAAGCCGCTGGTTCCACACCGGAGACCTCGCGAGCATAGATAAAGACGGATACCTGTACATCCGCGGCCGCAAAAAGAACGTAATCGTCCTTAAGAACGGCAAGAACGTCTACCCGGAGGAGCTCGAGACCCTTATCGCCAACTTCCCGTATGTAAAGGAAGTAATGGTCTTCGGCGAAAAGAAGCACGAGGACGGCCCCGACGACGACCTCGCCCTGTCGGTGCGCATAGTCTACGACCCGGAATACATGAAGACCATCTACGGCGCCGAGACACAGGAGGCCGTGGACACCGTGGTCAAAAAGGACCTCGACATACTCAACGACGGGCTTCCGTCCTACAAGCACATCTACCGCCATGAAGCGACCGACACGCCCATGGAGATGACAACGACCGGAAAGGTCAAGCGCTACAAGGAACTTCAGAAATAGGAAAGAAAAATGGCTAAGACAGATCCCGAACTTATGAGCGACCGCGAGCTCCTGCTGGAGCTGGTCAGGGAAAAGCGCAGACAGGACAAGGTCCGTGTGATCAAATACACCGTGTGGGCTGTTGTTCTGATCGCCCTCATAGTTCTGGCGGCCGTTTACGTGCCGAAGATCGTCGCGCTGTACAACTACGCAAACCAGGCCCTGCAGGAGGTCGACAGCACTATGAGCGAGGTCGACGGAACCATGCAGGAGATCAACGACACTCTGATAAAACTCAACACAGATTACGACTCCCTCAAGAGCAACGGTCTGGATATACTTCAGGACGCTTCGGATACCGTGAACGGGCTGATAGAAAAGCTTAAGAGCTTCGGCATCTTCGGTATGTGACGCCCTGCCGCAATGGAGAAAATATAATGGCAAATAACGAGAAAAAACACTGGTTCGAACAGTTTGAAAAGCTTCCGGAGCTGAAGCTGCCGAGGCTCCGCCTGGACAATATAGGCCATGTGGCCGAGCTGGAGATCGGAAACGCGGGCTTAAATCCGGAAAAGATAAAGATCCACACCCCCGCGCCCGGCGAACACTACCCGGCCTTCAACTTCGAGACTGTAAAGGAAGTCTTCCTTCATTCCATGGAAAACTACGACGACAGGCTCTGCCTGCTCTGCAAGGACAGCCCCAGGGACAAGGTCTTTAAGGAATACACCTAC
>JAFYFK010000148.1 GCA_017543805.1 Bacillota bacterium
CGCACCTTCGACGGCAGAGTGCTTGAAGAGGTCGACAGGCATAAAATAGAGAAATTTATTGAGGATGTCCCTAACCCCTACGGCATACCGGTGAGATTCGTCCTGCTCGACGCGGAGGAAAAAGGACTGTCCAGTCCTGTCCTCAGCGGCGCGCCGCGTTATGTCGCCGCGGTCGTCGGGAAAGTCCCGCACGGCGAGGAAGCGTTCGGCTGCTCGTTTGAGAAATTCGTTCTTTTTGCTGAGTCGCTCGGGCTTGGCACAACATGGATCGGCGGGACGATGAACCGTTCGCAGTTTGAGAAAGCCGCAGGGCTCGGCAAGGATGAGCGCATGTGCTGCGTGAGTCCGCTGGGATATCCGGCTGAGAAAATGTCTTTAAGAGAGACCCTTATGCGCAAGGGAGTAAAGGCCGACGCGAGGTTTGATCAGGATAAACTCTTTTTTGAAGGCTCATTCGGCGCCGCATTAAAAACAGAGGACAGCGTCATCTCTGCCGCTCTTGAAGCCGTAAGGCTGGCTCCGTCCGCGGTAAACAAACAGCCGTGGCGCATAGTAAAGACAGACAGCCGGTATCACTTCTTCCTGAAGCACGATAAAGGCTATGTCAGCAATGAAGTCGGCGATATGCAGAAGATAGACATGGGCATCGCGCTATGTCATTTTATGAGCATTGCGGGAGGCGGGCTCGTTATTCAGGATCCAGGCATTGAACTTCCTGAAAATACTGAATACATCGCGACTGTAGTTCTTTGATAAGAGAGGAAAACAGAATGAATAAAAAGGTCCTTATTATAGCCGGCGCAGCGCTTTTTGCGGCTTTCGCGGGTCTGTCGGTATACAATACGGTAAAAGCGATCAAGGAGAGCAAGGCGAATGGTACCTGGTCTTAAAGTACTGCCGTATGATCTGACAGTCTGCAAAACGGAGTCGGTCTCCGACATTGACTTTTCTTCGGATTTCTTTTTTGCAGGAAAGACCGACGAGGAGATATCTTTAGTGTGCAAAACAGAGGATGCCCCGGAAAAAACCACAGAGCGCGAAGACGGCTGGCGCTGTTTCCGCATAGAAGGTCAGCTGGATTTTTCCCTGACAGGCATCCTTTCAAGGATCTCTGCAGTGCTTGCGGACGCCGGGATAGGCATCTTCGCGGTGTCCACTTACAATACCGATTATGTCCTGGTAAAAGCCCGGGATCTGGACCGGAGCGTAAGCTCGCTTAAAGAAGCCGGATATGTTTTTGCAGAATAGACCCGTCTAAACGATAAGCCCGTTTCTGTAAAAGGCTATAGGAGCCCAGTACTTATTGTATCTTTCGGTAAAGGTCGTTTCCCCGGATACAACGGAGATGAGCTTCCGGAATATTCTTTCGCCCGCTTCGTCGATGGATTCCGTGCCGTCAATGATGCTTCCGACGCAAACGTCGAAGAACTGCTCCTCGGACTTGCAGTCGTTGCTCCCGAGGACTTTAAAGACGGGCAGGGTCTGAAGACCGGCTCCCCCGCATGACGCGAGGCCTCTTATATATGCCGGCATTCCTCCCGCGAGGCTGAGCGCGGAAAGCTGGGCTCCCGCGGCGGCTTCGCCGACATATACCGGGTCGCCCGCGGATTCGCAGTCCATAAAGAACAGGCCTTTGCCTGCCGGAGCCTGGCCGAATTCGAGAAAGTCCATCAGCGGCGTTGTTCCTCCCTTGGCGATCGCGCCGAGGGATTTTTCTTCGATCGTGGTAAGGCCGCTCGCCATATTGCCTTTATTCGGCTCAGAACCGAGCAGATCAACTCCGTAATACGATATGTTCTTCTGAAGCTCTCCGACGCATTTCAGTATTTTTCCCGCGACCTCTTCATTAACGGCGCGCTTAGCGAGCGTATGTTCCATTCCGAGTATTTCGGGTGTCTCCGAGAAAATGACGCTTCCGCCTTCGGCAATCAGCAGGTCTGCCGCGCGTCCGACGGCCGCGTTGTTGGAGAGAAGGGAGAGGGATCCCGAGCCTCCGCATTTTATGCCCCAGATAATGTCAGACAGCTCGCAGGGCTCTCTTTTAAGCTCAGATGCCTCAGCAAGGCATTTCAGCAGGAATTCGCGTCCTTTTTCCATTACGCCGTCGTAGCCTGAAGTGTTTATCGAAAGGGTCATGACCGGTTTCCCGGACGCCTTTATTCCTTCAGTCATCTCTTCGGCAGGCACCGGTTCGCAGCCGGTCCCGACAACAAGAACTCCGTATACGTTGGGATTTTTGCCGATGCCGATAAGCGTCCTCACGGCCTTGTCGCGGTCTCGTTTTTCGTAGGGACACATGTAGGTGTGGCAGAGGGGGATGGCTCCCGGGACGGTCATCGCGAGCTGGTAGCTGATATCGTTAGCGCAGTTTATCGCGGGGATTATAACGACGCAGTTCCTTGCGCCGGAAGTTCCGTCAGGTCTTCTGTAGCCGTTAAATCTCATCTTTTACACCTCTCATTCCCTCGATGCTTAAGACGTTCTGGATGTGCACATGCGTTCCGCAGGGGATGTCACGGGAAGCGAGTCCTATGACGGCATCCATTTTGACGATCTCTTCGCCTTTGCTGATATCCTTCAGGGCGATCTTATGGGCAAAGGGTATGTCCGCGGCGGCAGTTATTGATCCGGTTTGGGTATTTGATTTATCGGAAATGGCGAACTCATCGCCGTTTGCTGCCTCGTTCAGAAGGGTCGCGACATTGTCTTTATCGCTCAGGCGGATGCATTTTTTCACAGACCATCACCTCCGGTCATCTTTGTGGATTTTAACTGCGTTTATCTCAGCTTTAAACCGTCTTTGAACGCGTCTCCGACCTTTTCCCCGACGAGCAGGTAAGCGCGGTTTGATATGTCGAAGCTTATTGCCCTGAGCTTTGCCGGATCGACCTTTCCGTCGGTCATAATGCTCTCGTCGACATCTGTCGCGACTATCTCGCCGAACAGGTGGCAGTGCTCCGGCTCGTAGGATATAAGCTCGCATTCGAGCGCCAGGGGCAGCTGTTCAAAATACGGCGCGTTGACTTTTTCGGCTTTTACTGGGGTCAGTCCTGATTTTTTTATCTTATCCGGGACCTTGTTGCCGGAATCGATTCCTACGTAGTCGCAGGCTTCCAGGGTATCAAGAGTTCCCATGCTTACGGTAAACTGTTTGTCTCTTAAGATGTTTTCCACGGTCTTGTGCCCCGGACTGAGGCAGAGGAATACCTGCGTGTCGTCGCCGACTGCGCCCCAGGCCGCGGTCATGGCGTCCGGTGTTCCGTCTTCGTTATATGTTCCGATAACAAGTACCGGCTGCGGATAGATAAGAGGTGTTTTTCCAAGATCAAGTCTCATTTTATTTTGCTCCTTTCAGATTTATGTTTTTATTATACTCTGTACTGATTAGCGGTATAATATAAATATATATCATTTTGCTTATTATTTACAGAAAGGAAAAATATCATGGCAGTTGAATTCAGCGCAGAAAAGGCAAAGGCGATACTTGACGGCGGCATGGCCAAAGCTCAGGAAATGATGAAGGATCCGTCAAAAATTGACGATCTTCTTAAACAGCTTGAAGTCAAGCTGAAGGACATCCCGTACGCCGGTTCGACTCTTGCCCGGGTTCCGCTTACCGTTTCCCTGGTCAAGGCATACATCACAAAGCAGTATACGGTCGTTTCGCCCAAGGTCATCGCGACCCTGGTCAGCGCGTTTATCTATCTTGTGGCCAACAAGGATCTTATTCCGGACCACGTTCCCGTAGTCGGACATCTTGACGACATCGCGGTCCTCGCGATCGCTCTCAAGTTTGTTGACCCGGAACTTCAGGCATTTGAAGCCTTCAGGGACGGAAACGTCGTTGTGGCCGAGGCAGAAGGGCAGACTGAATAATCGCAGCGCTTTGACAAAGGATGATATATGAGCACGGCGGCCAATATCGTTATCATAATACTGGAGATAATAGGGCTGGGGATAAGCATTAAAAGCCGGAAGGCAGAGGTGTTCGTGTATTACACGCAGCTCGCGAATATGGTGACCCTGCTGTCGTCCGCGGTCTTTCTGGCCGCTAAGGGCAGTCCGGCCGCGGCGGTCCTTCGCTACCTGAGCACCGTCATGCTGGTCATGACTTTCCTTATAACAGTGGCCGTGCTGGCGCCGCAGATGGAGGACGGGTTCCGTAAGCTGATGTTTTCCGGCAACGGGCTGTACCACCATACGCTCTGCCCGGTCATATCCGTGGCGTCGTATGTGTTGTGGGAGCCGCACTCCGGGGTCTGGCTTCTGCCGACTGTGCTGACCTTTGTTTACGGGCTGGTGATGTTGTATCTCAACTACAGCAAGAAATACGACGGGCCGTATCCGTTTTTCCGTGTATATGATCAGAGCGCTGCGGCGACAGTAATCTGGATGGCTGCCCTGACGGGGCTTATCGCCCTGATATCGCTGGCTGTAAGGCTTGCGGCTGCGTAAGAAAACAGGAGAAATAAAAATGCCGGATGCGCATGCAAAAAAGAATAATCTTGGCACAGGGCTGCTTTATTTCTACATTCATTTCGTGACGGAAGTGATCTGCTTCTTTGTGCTGGGACGTTATGTCGGGACAGGGCCGGAGATATGGATAATATTTCTGCTTTATGACATGCTGGCCTTTGTTCCGCAGGCGATGATCGGTTATGTCAGCGATAAGCACAGGAAGCTTCCTCTGGGGCTGATCGGGCTTGTCCTTCTTGCCGCGGGACTGCTTCTATCAGAACATGTGCAGAGCCCCTTCGTATCACTTGTGGTGCTGTGCCTCGGAAACTGCTGCACCCATGTGAGCGGAGCTGAGGTAACTCTGCGGTCCTCAAAAGGCAGGCTGTCGCACAGCGCGATATTCGTTTCCGGAGGATCTTTCGGGGTCATTACTGGACAGCTGCTTGCCAAAACGAGCCTAGCGTCCTGGCCTTTGCTGATACTTGCAGCGACGGCCGTGCCGTTTGTCATCTGCGCCAGGATGTTCCTCGAAGACGCGGACGGCGGTCTCGAAAAGAACTGCGCGGAATTCAACTACAGCAAAGAGGATCTGGGCGCGCTGGCCGTCATTTTCATGGTCGTGTTTATCATCATCGTAAGAGGGTACATGGGTTACGGCATCCCGACCTCCTGGAAGAAGACCGTATGGCAGACTGTGCTGCTATTTGTCACGATGGGCATAGGAAAAGCTGCCGGGGGCATACTTGCGGACCGTTTCGGCGTAAGGCGCGTTGCGGTCGCGAGCGCTCTGCTGGCTCTGCCTTTCCTGATACTCGGAGACCGCCTGATCGTGGTTTCCCTGACCGGCGTAATGTTCTTCAGCATGACCATGTCGGTGACGCTGGCGCTGCTGGTCTCGGTATTCCCGAACCACCCGGGGCTGGCATTCGGCCTGACCACAATAGGGCTGTTCCTCGGCACCGCGCCGGTGTTCTTTTTCCGCTTCTCGACGTATCTGTCGAACTGCATACTGCTCTGCGTGCTGACGGCGGTAAGCGTCGGATTTATGCTGTTCGTTATAAAAAGGGAGAAACGGGATGCAGGGGTTTAAGTGGCTGCTCGATTCAGTATATATGTACTTTGTAAGCGCTCCGCTGATGATCATAGCTCCGGTGTTCGCTGTCCTTATCGCGGTTTCGGCAGCGCTGGTGATGCGGGCTCTGGACAGGGAGGAGTCACTGCGAAATGATAAGTGACCTTCCGCTGATAATGCTGTACTGCCTTGTCCTGACGATAGTGATCGAGGCTGCGGCAGCTTATATTATCGGACTGAGGAGCCTGCGGGAGCAGACAGTGGTCCTGTGCGTCAATCTGATGACCAATCCTCTGCTTGTAAGCACAGGGTTCTGCGTAATGCTCTTTAAGGGAAGGACCGCGTACCTGATATTTCTTGCGGCAGCGGAGGCTGCCGTGGTGCTCGCGGAAGGCCTGGTATATAAGAAAGTCCTGAAAGAGGAGCGCAGCCCGTTTCTGCTGTCGCTGATCCTCAACCTGTTTTCATTCGGTCTGGGCGAACTGCTCAACCGCTTGCTGTTTTAACTTTGGAGGTAAAGATGAAACGCTTTATAGTCCTGCTTCTGACAGTGTTTATGATGCTCGCTCCGGTGGCGGCTTTTGCGGACGCAGCGGGGCCGTCGATCGATCAGTTTAATGTTTACGTCGGTCCTGACGGATTTGATTACATAGAATTTGAATGGGTCAACGGCAGTAACGTGGCCACCGAAAAACATGCCGAAATGGAACTGGGCACTAAGATAACGATCGTTGACCAGTATGACGTTTACTGGATCGGAATGATAGAGGGTAAGGAAGCAAGCGAGTACTATCAGTTTACGGATGAACAGTTCAAAAAGCTGATACAGGAAAAGCAGGTATTATTGCCCGATTTTATTGGAAAGGATGCCGAAATCGTAAAGGCAGTCGTCCATACCGATGACAACGGGCTTTATCTTCGTTTCGGTCCTTCACAGAATTTCGGGATCATTCAGATGATGCCGGAAGGATCTTCGATCAGCTATGATCATGTTTACAAGAATTGGGCTTATGTAGACTTTAAAGGCGAAAGAGGCTGGGCAAGCCTTGATTATATAGAACCTGTGGAAGAACCTGAAACTCCGTCAGGAACGGAGGGCGGTGCTTCCGGAAGTACGGAAGCTGCAACAGCCGGATCGCAGTCGTCCGCCCCGGAACAGACAACGGAGCCTGAGCCTGTCGGACCAGAAAAGGATGACGGAAAAACCGAGATCGCGGAGAAGACCGGCAGCAGCTTTTTCGAGACAAAAGGCTTTCTTATCCTTGCCGCCTGCCTGCTTGTCGCTCTGACCGCTACAGTCACGGCTATAATCGTTCTTAAGGTCATGTCCCGTCGGAAAGGAAAACATTGACGGGTGACGCGCACTAAAGCATCAAGACCTACATCAGCTCCGCTTTGCGATCGCTGTGTTAGGTCTTTGACGGCAGGACCCGTCAATGTTCTTCGCTTTATTTGCTGTAATTCAAAATTGTTATCTTATTGAAAGCGGTTATTCAAAACTGCCAGCGGTTTCGGGTCGTACCTGAAGCCGCTGTTTTATATTACAGACGAAAAACTTTGTTTTATTAAAATTGTGTATTAAATTATATAAATCGCTTGACAAAATTTATATCATGACTACAATTATTATTGAAAAAGAGTTTTGAAAGGAGGCGGGCCAAGGCCCGAAAGATATATGAACAAAAGCTTATACAGCCTGATGCTCATGGACGATGTGGTCGCGGAGATCGACAAGCTGGCGCACAAAGCCGGGACCAACCGGTCCAACATGATAAACCAGATCCTCGCGGATTATGTGTCCATAAGCACGCCGGAACAGCAGATAGACAGCATATTCCGGAGCATGGAGCAACTGCTGAGAGATACGAGCGAGCTGATTCCGTTCGTGACGCCGAACCAGCTGTCCATGCAGATGAAGAGCAGCCTTCAGTATAAATACAGGCCGACAGTCAGGTATTCGGTGCAGCTTTACAGAGAGCCGGGCGCGGCCATCGGCGAACTTACTGTAAACTTCCGCACTCAGTCGACATCGCTGCTGAGCGCCATGGCCAAGTTCTTCGTGTTCTGGAAGAGGCTCGAAGACAATTACATCAGCAATTACTACGAGCCCGGCGCTCTTCGCTACGAGCTGTCGGAATCCAAATTCGTGCGAACCATAGCGCTGCCGGCGGGCAAGAACTACAGAGACGAGGACCTCGGAAAAGCTATCTCGTCCTACGTCACTATGTTCGACGAGCTGATGAAGGGCTACCTTACCGGAAAATACACCGAGCGCGAGCTTGAGCGCCGCTATGTATCATATCTAAACAGCGGTATTGGATTGATCTAAAGGGGATGATGAGATGCAGATGAATATGAATCCGAACGAGCAGGACAACAGAGACCCGCTTGAAAAATACGGCTTCGACCTTGTGGAAAGGGCGAGGCAGCAGAAACTGGACCCGGTAATAGGGCGTGACGAAGAGATACGCAATGTAATACGCATACTCTCGAGAAAAACAAAAAACAACCCGGTGTTGATCGGCGAACCGGGCGTCGGCAAAACAGCCATAGCCGAAGGCCTTGCGCAACGCATACTTCGCGGTGATGTGCCGGAAGGCTTAAAAAATAAGACAGTATACTCGCTGGATATGGGATCGCTCATAGCCGGCGCCATGTTCCGCGGCGAATTCGAGGAACGTCTTAAATCCGTGCTCAACAAAGTCAAAGAAAGCGAGGGGCGCATAATCCTGTTCATAGACGAACTTCACACCATCGTCGGAGCCGGAAAGGCCGACGGCGCAATGGACGCGGGCAATATACTCAAGCCGATGCTGGCAAGAGGCGAGCTGCACTGCATAGGCGCCACAACGCTCAACGAGTACAGAAATTACATTGAAAAAGACGCCGCTCTGGAGCGCAGATTCCAGCCGGTCATGGTCGGAGAACCGACCGTTGAGGACACCATTTCGATACTCAGAGGCCTCAAGGAGCGCTACGAGATCTACCACGGCGTCACCATACACGACGGCGCGCTGGTTGCAGCCGCAACGCTTTCCGACAGATACATAAGCGACAGGTTCCTGCCGGACAAGGCCATAGACCTGGTCGACGAGGCCTGCGCCTCCATACGCACCGAGATGGATTCCATGCCGTCCGAGATGGACGCCATGCGCCGCAAGATAATGCAGCTTGAGATCGAAGAGATGGCCCTTAAAAAGGAAAAGGACACTCTGTCCAAAGAGCGCTGCGAAAAGCTGAGCGAAGAGCTTTCTGAACTCCGCGGAAAGTTCGACGGGATGAAAGCCCGCTGGGACGCCGAAAAGGGCGCTGTCGAAAGTATCAAGAAGATCAAGGAAGACATAGAGCATATAAACGGCGAGATCGAAGAAGTCCAGAGAAAGCTTGATTACGAGACCGCTTCCAGGCTGAGTTATTCCAAGCTCCCCGAGCTGGAGAAAAAGCTCGCCGAGGCCCAGAAGGCTGCTGAAGAGAACCACAGCGGCGACAAGCTGCTCCGCGACACTGTCACGGAAGAGGAGATAGCGGAGATCGTCGCGCGCTGGACCGGCATTCCGGTATCCAAGCTCATGGAGGGTGAGCGCGAAAAGCTGCTCCATCTGGAAGACGTGCTCCACGAAAGAGTCATTGGCCAGGACGAGGCTGTCCGCAAGGTTTCAGAGGCTAT
This sequence comes from Bacillota bacterium, assembly GCA_017543805.1. Taxonomy (GTDB): domain Bacteria; phylum Bacillota; class Clostridia; order Peptostreptococcales; family Anaerovoracaceae; genus RGIG7041. Next base: position 9,198 of record JAFYFK010000148.1, read on the forward strand.
CCTCAGATCCAGGGCCGGCATCGCCGATCCCAACAGGCCGATAGGTTCCTTCCTGTTCCTCGGACCTACAGGCGTCGGCAAGACCGAGCTGGCAAAGGCTCTGGCCCAGGCGTTGTTCGATGACGAAAAGAACATGGTCCGCATCGATATGTCGGAGTATATGGAAAAGTTCTCGGTCTCCAGGCTTATCGGAGCTCCCCCGGGATACGTCGGCTACGACGAGGGCGGCCAGCTTACGGAAGCCGTTCGCCGCAGGCCGTATTCGGTCGTGCTGTTCGACGAGGTCGAAAAGGCTCATCCCGAGGTATTCAACGTGCTGCTGCAGGTCCTCGATGACGGCAGGATAACTGATTCGCAGGGCCGCACCGTCGATTTCAAAAACACTATCATAATACTGACATCCAACCTCGGCTCGCAGCTGCTGCTTGAGGGCATAGACGCAAACGGAAATATCAGGGAAGAGGCGCGAAAGGGCGTAGAGACGCTGCTCAGAAACAGCTTCCGTCCGGAGTTCCTCAACCGTCTTGACGAGATAGTGCTTTACAAGCCGCTTACGAAGGACGATGTATGGAAGATCGCAGATCTCCAGATCAAATCGCTGGCGAAGAGGCTTGCGGAAAAATCGCTCGGCCTTGAAGTTACGGAAGCAGCAAAGAGGCTCATTATTGAGCAGAGCTATGACCCGCTCTTCGGCGCCCGCCCGATGAAGAGATTCATCCAGGACAACGTCGAGACGCTGATAGCGAAGACCATGCTCGGAAACGATCTGTCAATGGGTCAGAAACTCGTTGTCGATTCGGAAAATGAAGAATTAAAGGTTAGAATAGAAAATCTTCCCATATAGTTCGTACGAATCAGGTTTCTTTAAAGTGTAACGTTCGATATAATTCGAACGTTACACTTTTGTAATATAAAAATATAGGTATTTTTTTGACCTGTTCGGTTTACATATAGAAGGGGATGGCTATAATGAATTATGGTTTTTTCACCTCCTTTTTTAATTAACCACAATACTTCAGCGGGGACCCCAGACCCCGCTGACGGATTTTTTTGCGGAATTCACCGGAGGTTAAAAAGAAAAAAGTATATCAGTCTATTCTGTCGTTCTAATTTTATTTAAGATTTGATAAAATAAAGGCAGCGGCAGGACCCGCATATTTAATTTATTTATTTTAAAGGATCGAAAATAAAATGCAGGAATTAAAAGACAGAATACTCAAAGACGGAAAAGCCATAGGAACCGACATTCTTAAAGTCGATTCCTTTTTGAATCACCAGATCGATGTAAAGCTTCTTGACAATATAGGCGAAGAATTCAGAAAAAGGCTGTACACGCAGGATGTCAACAAGATCCTTACAGTCGAGGCGTCCGGAATAGCTATCGCCTGCGCCGCTTCCCGCGCCATGGGATACCTCCCGGTGGTCTTCGCCAAGAAAGCTGCTCCAAAGACGATGATCAGCGGTTCATACACTGCTGAGGTAGTGTCCTTTACAAAAGGCACCCAGACAATGATACGCGTCGGGAAGGAGTTCCTGGGGCCTCAGGACAGAGTTCTGATAATCGACGATTTCCTTGCTTCCGGCGAGGCAGCCTTCGGACTTCTGAACATTCTCAAGCAGGCGGGCGCCGAATGTTTGGGAATAGGGGCAGTAATAGAAAAAGAATATCAGGGAGGTAGTGCAAAACTTCGCGCTATGGGTTATAATGTGGCATCGTTGGCGGTAATAACGTCAATTGAAAACGGCAAAATAAATTTCAAGTAAATTTTTTAAAAAAGAGAGGAAATGCAATGAGAAAAGTATTAGCTATCTTACTTGCTGCAGCTATGGTCCTCGGACTCGCAGCCTGCGGCGGAAGCAAGACTGAAACACCTGCTCCGAGCAGCACTCCGGCACCGGCATCCACCGGAAGCACTCCTGCTCCCGCGGCGACCACTCCGGCTCCCGCAGCCGAGACCTACAAGGTCGGCATGGTATGCATCGGTGACGACAATGCTGCATACGACAGAAACTTCTACATGGCCGCTGACGCCGCAAAGGAACAGCTTGCCGCGGAAGGCATCAATGTTGAATGGGTCTACACCTACAACCACCCCGAAGGCGACCCCGTCGCAGTTGACTGCGAAGAGCTCGCTGACGAGGGCTGCGTAGCGGTATTCCTTAACTCATACGGCCAGGAGCCCGCGATGCTCACAGTTGCCGCGGATTATCCTGACGTAGTATTCGCGGGCCTCACCAACGAAGGTTCCTACAAGGACGATCTTCCCAACACCATCAACGCTTTCCCGAGCATCTATGAAGGCCGTTATCTCGCAGGCGTTGCAGCAGGCTGCAAGCTCAACGAGATGATCGAAGACGGAACCATCACCGCAGATCAGGCTGTACTCGGATACGTCGGCGCTTACACCTTCGCAGAGGTAGTTTCCGGTTACACCGCGTTCTTCCTCGGCGCCCGCAGCGTCTGCCCGAGCGCTACCATGAAGGTTAAGTTCATCGGTTCCTGGGGAGACCCGACCATGGAAGCCGCAACCGCACAGGACCTCATAGACAATGGCTGCGTGCTCATTTCCCAGCACTCCGACTCCACCACTCCGGCAACCACAGCTCAGAGCAACGGCGTTTATCACGTCGGATATAACATCAGCATGAGCGATGTCGCTCCGGACGCTTCCATCATCAGCTCCCGCATCGACTGGACCAACTTCTTCGTAAAGGTCATAAAGACCGCTGTTAACGGCGAGCCTCAGGATCAGGACTACATCGGACACGGTCTCAAGGACGGCGACGTCAAGCTCACCGACCTCAACACCAAGGTCGCCGCGGACGGAACCGCTGACGCTATCGCTGCTGCCCAGGCTAAGATCGAAAGCGGCGAGCTCCAGGTATTCGACACCTCCACCTTCACCGTAAGCGGAGAAGAACTCAAGAACGCGTTCGCTATCGACACCGACGGCGACTTCGCCCCGGACGCTGAAGAAGCTGTATTCGACGGCGCGTTCCACGAATCCTACTTCCAGTCTGCTCCGTATTTCGCGATCCAGATCGACGACATCGAGCTGCTGAACGTTGCATTCTAAAATTCAGAACAGATACATTTGCACGAAAGAGGACCTTACACGGCCCTCTTTCGTGTTATAATGCTTAATGTATAAATCTATATTCTAAGCACGAAAGGTAGTACAGCTTTGGAACAGACATTCCATGCCGTCGAGTTCAGGAATATCACCAAGCGTTTCGGCGAGGTGACGGCCAACAACGGCATCGATCTTTACCTCGACAGAGGTGTCATAATGTCGCTTCTGGGCGAAAACGGAAGCGGAAAGACTTCTCTGATGAACATGCTTGCGGGCATTTATTATCCGGATGACGGAGAGATCCTCATCGACGGAAAACATGCCGAGATCCGCTCTCCTCACGACGCCTTCAGTTACGGGATAGGAATGATACATCAGCATTTTAAGCTGGTGGACGTATTTACCGCTGCCGAAAACGTTGCCCTCGGCCTTGAAGAAAAATTCGACCTCAGAGCCACGGCTTACAAGATGAAGGAGATCTGCGGCAAATACGGATTCGACATCGATCCGGACAAGAAGATCTACGAGATGTCCGTATCGGAAAAGCAGACTGTAGAGATAATCAAGGTGCTCTACAGAGGCGCGGACATTCTGATACTCGACGAGCCGACCGCGGTGCTGACGCCGCAGGAGACCGAAAAGCTCTTCAACGTCCTGCGGGCTATGCGCGACGACGGAAAGGCGATAATCCTCATTACGCATAAACTCAACGAGGTAATGGCTGTTTCCGATGTGGTCGCGGTCCTCAGAAAGGGCCAGCATATCGCGACTGTCAGGACCGCTGAGACAAATCCCTCGGATCTGACCAATATGATGGTCGGAAGGGCCGTTACGCTCAATATCAACAGGTTCAAACCCAAGGATCCGACGCCGAGGCTTACAGTTGCGGGTCTTACCGTCAGGGATTCCGAAGGCGTTAAAAAGCTCAACAACGTCGGCTTTATAGCCTACGGCGGGGAGATACTCGGCATAGCCGGAATAGCCGGCAGCGGACAGAAGGAACTCCTTGAAGCCATAGCGGGCCTGAGGCATATCGAAGACGGTTCAATAATCTACACCCCGGAGGGGAAGAACCCCGAGGAGCTTGTCGGAAAGACTCCGATGGAAATAAGGGACGCCGGCGTAGCGCTCGCGTTCGTGCCTGAGGACCGTCTCGGAATGGGACTCGCGCCGGGCATGGGCATGGCGGACAATATGCTCATAAGGACCTGGAACAAGACTCCCGGACCTTTCGTCGACAAGCGCAGCTCCGAAGAGCTCGCAAAGCAGGTGCACGACCTGCTCGACGTCGTAACGCCGGACATCCATTATCCGGTGCGCAAGCTTTCCGGCGGAAATGTCCAGAAAGTCCTGGTCGGAAGGGAGATCGCGACGTCTCCGACGGTGCTTATGACCGCTTACGCCGTCCGCGGGCTGGATATCAACACATCATACATAATCTATGACCTTATGGTCGGCCAGAAGTCCAAGGGGACCGCGGTAGTCTTCGTAGGCGAGGACCTCGACGTTCTGATCGAGCTCTGCGACCGCATACTCGTTCTCTGCGGAGGTGAGGTCTCCGGCATAGTCGATGCAAGGACCACTACAAAGGACGAGATAGGCCTTCTTATGACGAAAGTCGGCGGAAAGGAGGGAAAATAAATGAATAAAGATCCTCTGATCCGTCTTGCAAAACGCGCAAATATGGCAAAGGGCAAGATCTGGATGATCCGTTTCGGAGCCCTCGTATTTGCCTTGCTGCTCGGCTCTCTGATATTCCTCATAGTCGGGACGAGCCCGGTGACCGCGTACGGTGCCATGCTCAATTCGTCCCTCGGAAAGGCGTCCGGCATACGCCAGGTCGTCAAGAACGCTGTTCCGCTCCTCGGGACTGCTCTTGCGCTCGCCCCGTGCTTCAAAATGAAGTACTGGAACATAGGCGCGGAAGGGCAGATAACCATGGGCGCCATGTTCGCCACGTTCTTTGCCCTTAACTTCGGAAAGACCTGGTCCTCGCTGCCGCTGCTGCTCGTCATGGGCATCGCCTCGGTGATCGGCGGAGCGCTCTGGGCCGTGATCCCTGCCATATTCAAGGCGCGCTGGGGCACCAACGAGACCCTGTTCACACTGATGATGAACTACATAGCAATAGGCATCGTCGCTTATCTTCAGGACGGTCCCTGGGAGGGCAAAAAGGGCAGCCAGATAATCCCCAATTTCGATAAGGCCGCCGTGCTGCCAAAGCTTTTCGGCGTTCACATAGGCTGGATAATAGTTCTTCTGCTGGTTGCCTTTATGTTTGTCTACATGAAGTACACAAAGCAGGGCTACGAGATCTCCGTGCTCGGCGAGTCGGAAAATACCGCAAGGTACGCAGGAATGAACGTCAGCCGGATAATACGCAGGACTGCCGCCATTTCCGGAGCCATCTGCGGACTCGTAGGCTTTATGGTAGCTTCCGGAGCCAATCAGACGCTGTATTCCGGCGTCGCTGCAGGCGTAGGCTTTACGGCCATTACAGTAGCCTGGCTGGCGCAGCTCAACCCGTTCGCGATGATAGCGATATCCCTGATGCTGGCGGTGCTCAGCAAGGGGGCCAGCGGACTTCAGACAAGCCTCGGCATACCTGCGTCGATATCCGACATGATCACCGGAATAATACTGCTGTGCATGCTCGGCTGCGAGTTCTTCATCAATTACCGCATGATATTCCGCGGAAAGAAAACAGAAGGGAAGGCGGCATAAATGAATTTCAACCTGATAGCATTTATTAGAGCCGCTGTGCTCAACGGAGCGCCGCTTCTTTACGGAACATCCGGCGAGATACTTACCGAAAAATCAGGAAACCTCAACCTCGGCGTTGAAGGACTTATGTATATGGGCGGAGCCTTCGGGCTCTGCGGGGCATGGATCTACGACAGGGCCGCGGGCGACGCCGCGAACGGTGTCGTCGCTATCCTGATAGCGCTTGCGGCGGCCTTCCTGGCCGGCGTGGCCGGGTCTCTCATCTACAGCTTCCTGACGGTGACCCTGCGCGCTAATCAGAATGTCACCGGTCTTGCCCTTACAATTTTCGGAACCGGGGCAGGGCAGTTCGTGGGCGAACTCATGCGCATAAGGGCAGGCGGAAACGTAGCGATCAGCAACGCCCTCAAAGAGGTGTTCGCAAATTCCCCGTTCCCGCAGGTCGTGCAGAACATCCCTGTAGTCGGGCCGCTGCTGTTCAGCTACAATGTGTTCGTGTATATAGGGCTGATC
>JAFYFK010000149.1 GCA_017543805.1 Bacillota bacterium
CAGAGTGGTGGTCGGTTCCGCGAGTATCGACATGAACAGGGCGGCGTCGTTGGTGCTCGGGTCGTAATGCTGTCCCTTGTACTTGAGGTCGAGGGAGAGCACGTCGCTCTTTTCGGAGTAGTCTATGCGCACGAAGATGTTGGGGTCTTCGTCGAACTCGAAGATGTTGTTCATGACGATCTCTTCGAGTGCCATCTGCAGCTTGCTTGTACGCTCGCTCTCGATGAGCAGCTTTTCGGCGTAGAGCGTCAGCTCGTTCGAGAGTGCCTCGAAATCGAAGTCGCGGTCCTCGATGCGGTAGCTGAGGGAGCTCAGGCGCTGGATGAACTTGCGGGTCTTTTCTTTCTGCGGATGCTCGAAGATCTGCTTGGGAGTGCCTTCCTCGTAGATCTCGCCTCCGTCCATGAAGATGACGCGGTTGGAGATCTTCTTGGCGAAGTCCATCTCGTGGGTGACTATCATCATGGTGCGGCCGGTCTTGGCTATCATGCGGATGATGGACTGCACTTCTCCGATCATCGACGGGTCGAGAGCGCTGGTGGGCTCGTCGAAGAGGATGATCTCGGGATCCATGGCGAGCGTGCGCGCGATGGCGATACGCTGCTGCTGTCCGCCGGAGAGCTCGTCGGGATAGCTCAGGGCCTTTGCCCAGAGACCGACTTTATTGAGCAGATCCATGGCCTTGTCATAGGCTTCCTGGCGGCTCCTGCCGAGCAGGCGGATCTGCGGGTTCATTATGTTTTCGATGACGGTCAGGTGACCGAAGAGGTTGAAGGACTGGAATACCATGCCCATCTTTTTGCGGACCTCGTTGAGGTCGCAGCCGGGCGCGGTGATGTCTTCCCCGTCGACGATTATCTGGCCGGAAGTGGGCGGCTCCAGCATGTTGATGCAGCGCAGGAGAGTCGATTTTCCTGTGCCTGACGGCCCTATAAGGGCTATGACGTCGCCGTTGTTGATCGTCAGGTTGACGTCGGTGAACGGTGATACGTCGTCAAAATCTTTTCTAAGGTGTTTTAATTCAATCATTGGCTTTCCCTCTTATTAAAACGCAAAAAAGCCCAGACAAAATGTACTGCGCTGCGGTTTATTACATATGTCTACCAAGGCCGGTGAGTGCTGGCGAAGCTTCAGGGAGAGCTTCGCGGCGGGCTTCCTCATGCCCGCGATGACCTTAAAGTATTCGTTTTTCCCCATTCCGGAATTATCAGCTCCTTGACGGTACCCCCGCGCGTGCCGCGGGAACCTTTTGCTTTAGGCCTGAGATAATTAAAAAAGCAAATCAACTATACGCTAAAAAGCATGTATAAGCAAGCTTTTTATTTATTAACATGCGTGATAAAATCAAATCATGAATATTACAATTTACGAAGAGTTAAAACAGTATATCTTAAAGCACTACCGGGGGCCGGAAGACGCCGTTCTTTCATCTGCGCAGGCCGTATACGGAAATGCCGCGGCGCCTTTGCCAAAGGCAAAAAAGACGATCTTCAGCGTTTTCTCCCGAAGATCCGAAAAGAAGCCCGCGCAGGCTGCCCCAAAGCCGGAAGAAGAGCGCGATGACAGTACCCCGGAAGGATCCGCCCCTCCATACGGAGCAGCAGCATATAATGAGTCCCTTTATTACGATGCGCTCCCGATGGAGCTTTACAGCCAAAGCACCGCGGATTATGCCCCTTTGCCCGGCGGGGCTATGTCAGATCTTGAGGAACGGCTGAAATACCTCGACGAAAGCTTTTCCGAGATGCTTCTGAGAAAGATCGACGAGGCGGGGATCACAGACGCCGAGTGCTATAAAAGAGCCCAGCTTACACGCGGCCACTTCAATAAGATCAAGAATATAAAGGGATACAGGGCCGGTAAAAGCACAGTACTGGCGCTGGTGCTCGCGCTGCGGCTCGAGCGCGGCGAGGCGGCGGAAATGCTGGCCAAGGCGGGCTACGCGTTCTCGCCGAGCAGCAAGAGGGATCTGATCGTCGAATTCTGCATAGAGAAAGGCATATACGACATAATGCAGGTCAACGAGTACCTGCTGGCCTTCGACCAGGAACTTTTAGGAGCTGTCTGACATACAGTATAACGGAGGAAAACCATGGGACTTTACAGCGAAGTATTAAGTGAAGACAGAATACTGAAGGATATCGGCGACGCCCGGAACGTGCTGATCGTTACCTGCCCGGGCTGCGCGTGCGAAAGCATAGCCTACAGAAACGGCGGTCCGTGCAGGACTCTGGCCAAGGGAAAGGATATGGACAGCAGCGCTGCCGCGGTCGAAGCCGTGCGCGACGAATGGGACGCCAGGCTTACAGCTCTCGGCAAGACAGTATCGCACGTTACGGTCAGCTTCCCCTGCGAGATGTTCGAAAACGAGAGGCGCAGTATCACAGAAGCCGCGGAAGGCGCTGATGCGGTCGCGGTCCTCGGATGCTCGAGCGCTTTCCTCGCCGTGCACCGCCTGCTTAAAGATATAAACCACGCAAAGACCGTGCCCATGATGAAGACTCTCGGATTCTTTGCGCTTAACCTGATCGAGGACGAGTCCGGCACCCATTCAGTGGTCGACAGGGAACACTCTGAGGTATTTTACTTTAAAGTCAAAAAATGCGTCGTCGGAAAATAAAGACGGACAATAAAGAGCAGGCCGCGCTGCAAAGCCGCGGCCTGCTCTTTGATTCAGGACCTGTTCATAAACTGTCGTACTTATGGACTTCTGAACATATCTCTGCGAGTTCCGAAGGTTCGAATTCCTTTGTGACCTCCGCGGTCGAGCGCCCTTTCGCGGTGCGGTGGTAGAAATGGAACTTGAACTTAGGCCGCAGCGGCCTTGAGTTTCTGATCGCTTCCTGCACGAGCTCGGCTTCCACCTCGCGGTACTTTTTGAAGGTCATCAGCGAGGTGTCGAACTCATCCTTAGTCTCGGCCTCCGGCATCTTTTCCAGCTCGCGCTCAAACTCTTCGGCCTTCTCGCAGCTCTTCTGCGCCCTTTCGAAGGTTCCCGCCATCTGCGGGTTATCCTTAAGCCAGGCTTTGACCTTCTCCCCGGCGTTTAAGCCGCGCAGCTCGCTCTTGTCTTCCACCGGCACATAGATATTGTATTCCGGCTCGACATCCTCCTTCGGGATCTTCGCCGAAAGCTGCATCATATAGTCGTAGCGGCGGCTGAACTCCCGCGCCTTCTGATACGAGCTCTTGACGTTCTGAAGCTCCAGATTCGTGAGCATCTCCATGGCAGCGGTGTTTGCCGTCTTGCCTTTGTATTTGCGATTGGGATTGGTCATGCGGGTGACCTGCGAAAGCAGCCCGACAACAGCGCAGAGCATTCCGACCATTATAAGCTTGTTGGTCGTTGAGGTCTGCAGCCATATCTTCTGAAATGTTTCGAGCCATTCAGGCATAGCGACGTTCATAAAACACTCCGTTAACAGGTAATACAAAACAGACGGACGCCAAAATAAGGCGCCCGTCGAAAAAACGTTTTACTTTCCGGCCTTCTTAAGTTCAGCCTCGAGCATCTTCTCGATCTTTACCCTGTCCTTGGGGTCGAGATCTTCGGTCTTGCCCTTAAAGAAATCCTCTATTATGCCGTAGTGGACGCCGGTCTTGTAATTGATCTTGAAATCGATTATTCCGAGCTGCTCCTTTATGCGGCGCATTTCCTGATTAGTCATTTGCTCCTCCTTCTTCCTGGGATGAAGCGACCGAAGCGTCCGGGGCGTATCCGGGGATCTCGGCATCTGCCGAATCGCCTTCAAATTCCGCGTCGTAGACTTCGATCTGCTTTATGTTCATCTCGTTGCCCTGCAGCAGCCAGGTATTGCCGCTGCCACAGTGCGGGCAGGTCTTTCCGTACTTTACGGTTGGATATGTTTTTTTGCAGTCATCGCACCAAGTGACCGCCGGGATCTCCTCGCAGATCAGCTTGGCCCCTTCCAGCACCGGAAACTTCTTTATGTACCAGTTCCAGTAGTCATAGAGATATGATGTTATGATACCTGACACTTCTCCGAATTCCAGTGTGACGGAGGCGATCCTGTCCACTTTGTTCTCCTCGGCGATCCTGGTGACCTGTTTGACTGTGTAATTTACCAAACCAAGTTCGTGCATTTATTTTCCGCCCTTGCCGGTGATGGAATTCTTGACGATCTTGACGACCTTCTTCGGAAGGTTCTTGCCGATGGAGACGAATTTCTGCTCCGCGGGAACCATTCTGGAATAGTCGTCGCCCATCTTGCGCACAAGGTGGATGGCGTCGAACTTGCACTGTACGGTGCACATGCCGCAGCCGAGGCACTTGTTCTGGTCGACAACGCTGCGTCCGCAGCCAAGGCATCTGGAAGCCTCGGACTGGATCTGTTCCTCGGTGAGGTTAAGACGCTCGTCGCTCATAGTGCGGACCTTTGCGGGGTCGAAGCCCTTGCGCGCCCTTGCCGGCTTCTTGTAGGATTCCGGAGGCAGAACGATGTTCTCCTTGTCGAGAGCCTTGAACTGTCTGGTGTTGCGGTGGATGGTGAGGGACTGTCCTTCGTTGACGAAACGGTGGAGGGATACAGCGCCTTCACGGCCCATTGCGAGCGCGTCTACGACGAACTTCTGTCCGCTTACCGCGTCGCCGCCTGCGAAGATATCCGGCTCCGCGGTCTGGTGGGTAACAGGATCCACGATTGCGAGGCCGCGTCTGTCGAACTCGACCCTGGTGCCGGCGAGCAGTTCCTTCCAGTCCGCCTTCTGGCCTATGCAGAAGAGAACCGTGGTGCACTCGGCGGAGGTGGTGTCGCTGTCGTCAAACTGCGGGTCGAAGCGTCCTTCGGCGTTCTTGACGGAGAGGCACTTGCGGAACTTGATTCCCGCGCACTTGCCGTCCTCGACGATGACTTCTGTCTGGCCCCAGCCTGCGTTGATCTCTACGCCGTCTTCCTTGCAGAGCAGCTGGTCTTCCTCGCCCATCGGCATATCTTCGTATGCTTCGAGGCAGAAGAGCTTGACGCTGGATGCACCCTGACGGACAGCGGTGCGGGCTACGTCGGCGCCGATGTTTCCGCCGCCGATAACTACCACATTGCCGGAGAGCGGCTTTGCGGTGCCTGCGTTTACTGTCTTGATATAATCCACGCCGGACATGACGCCTTCAGCGTCCTCGCCCGGGATATTGAGCTTTCCGCCGTACTGGAGGCCGATGGCTACATAGAAGCCCTTGAAGCCTTCGTCGCGCAGCTGCTGGATGGTGACGTC
>JAFYFK010000150.1 GCA_017543805.1 Bacillota bacterium
GGCTGTTCCGGCGTTCGCGGACAGCGGATTTGAGGAACTGAGGAGCAGCACTCTTGAGATAAGCAGCCAGCTCAGCCTGACGTCGTCAAGGTTAATAAACACTTCCGACGATTCGGCGCTTTCGGAGAACTACTATACATTTACGCCCGGCGGCGATATCGTTCCGATCGTCGCGTTCGGAAACGATATCAGAGGGGCTGCCGGCTATACTCTTGCGCTGCAGATTGAAAGTGAGAAGAGAGGCTGGAATATAATAGGCGGGACCAACGGAGATTTCTTTACTGTCGCCAACGGGATCGCTTTGGGGGCCTGCGTCCGCGACGGGATCGTATGCACCAGCGAGCACAGCACTTACGAGAGCGTCGGCTTCAACAGATACGGAAACGCGCAGATAGGCCGGATAGACCTTAATATTGCTTTCGAAGACGTTTCCAACGGCACGCGCTACGACAAACTCGCTTTCAACAAGAATCTCGATAAAAGCTCAGGACTCATGCTTTACTCCGGAGTTTACGGGCCGGACAACGCAGCGGCCGGCGAGACGATAAACGTGCTTGTTTCCGTCGACGACGGTGAGGCAAGGATCAATCAGACTGTTTACGGCACTGTCGAATCTGTCTATACTGCAAGCGGTCCGGTGAAGCTTGACGCAGATCATATTCTTCTCTGTGCTTATACCGATACGCCGTATCAGACAGTAATTCCGGTACTGAACGCCATGCAGCCCGGCGACGCTGTTGAGATAAGCTTTACAGGAAACAGCGAATGGGAGGATATGGAGTACGTCGTCGGCGGAGAGAAGCGCCTTCTCAGGAGCGGAGGATTTGCCGACCAGACGAACACCACAAAGGCCCCCAGGACTGCGCTCGGCATAAAGAAGAACGGGGACATCGTCCTCTATACTGCGGACGGGCGCGACAGCGCAAGCTCCGCCGGCCTTACATACAATCAGCTTGCGCAGCGCATGAAGGACCTCGGATGCGTCGACGCCATAAACCTGGACGGCGGCGGCTCCACGCAGCTGCACTGCACTCTTCCCGGATACGACAGCGACACGATAATTAACAAACCCTCAGAAAACAGGCGCTGCGGCAATTACATCATGTTCGCGGCCAAGGATACATCCGTCGGAAGAGCGGAAAAGCTTTATGTATATCCATATGACCAGATCGTCCTGGCCGGCTCATCGCTGACCTTCGACGCCAAGGCCTCCGACGGAAACTATCACGCGGCGTCCATGCCGGGAAACATCAGCTTCAGCGCGTCGGGCAGGCTCGGAAGCTTTGACGGCAATGTGTTTACGGCGTCGGCAGGGACTTCCGGCACGGGAACGGTCAACGCTCAATCAGGCCGCGTTTCCGGATCGACGCAGATCACCGTTGTCGATACTCCGGACAGCATCACCATCTGCGACGAGAACGGCAAGACGCTGAGCGGAAAGGTCTCCGTGGCTCAGGACGGCACTTTAAAGCTGAGCGCAACGGCGATGTATAAAAAACTGCCGATAAATGCTGACAAGGGCAGCTTTACATGGTCCGTCAGCGACGGCTTCGGCCGCATAGATGAGGACGGAACCTTCTATGCGGAGAATATAACTACAGAGACCGGGACCGTTACCGCCAGCTGCGGAGATGCCAGCGCGAGCATAGATGTTTTTGTCGACCTTACGGCTCCGACAATAGAACTGAATGAGAATCTCGGAATGGTAAGCGCGTTCATAGAGGACGATTCCCTGTCTACTGTAAACGTAACCGCGACCCTGGACGGAAGTGAATACAAAGCTTTCAGCTATTCCAACGGCATGTTCGCGGCGGACCTTACCGGCCTTGACGAAGGCCTGCACCATCTTGTGGTCAAGGCTTCCGACGGCGGCGGAAACCGCAGCAGGAAAGCGGTCAGCATTATTTCCGGCGAACCGGTATTCGGAAGCATTTTCAGCGATATGGACGCGGATTACTGGGCCGTAAAATACGTTGAATACCTTAATGCCAAAAAGGTGATCTACGGCAAGGGCGACATCGACGCGCCGTACTTTGATCCCAAAGCCAACCTTACGCGCCAGGAATTCGCGGCGATACTGATACGCTGGCTCGGCACCGACACTTCTCTTTATGAGAATACAGATCTATCGAGGTTCAAGGACGCGGGCAATATCTCGCAGTTCGCGGTACCTGCAGTAAAGACCGCCGTGGCGCTCGGCTACATCAGCGGAAAGGGCACGGAGGGCGATCTGAGTTTCGATCCGCGCGGAATAATCACGCGTCAGGAAGCTATGGCTATAATTGGCAGGACCCTGGAGAAAAACCTCGCTAAAGCCGATTTAACGGCTTATAAGGACTATGATTCCATAGCTAACTACGCAAGGCCTCATCTCGGAGCCTTTGTCGAAGCCGGCATCATTTCCGGTTCTAACGGGAAGCTCCGTCCGCGCGACGCCATAACCCGCGCAGAGGTCGCGGTAATGATATATAACTGCTATTAGGAGTCATTGATATGCAGAAGTTGCTGACGATGCAGTTTACGCTTTTTGTGCTGATAGCGGTCGGACTGCTTCTTTCCAGGATCGGGGTGATCGGCAGGGAAGGAA
>JAFYFK010000151.1 GCA_017543805.1 Bacillota bacterium
ACCATTGCCCAGTACCTGCTTTACACCTGCCTTTACGACGGCGACGGGATCAACATAGATTACGAGACCGTTAAGGACGGGGACAGAGACAATTTTACCGCCTTTATGAGCGAACTGTCTGATTACTGCGGGCGTCTGGGGCTAACGCTTTCGGCCGCGCTTCCGCCGTATTACAGCTGGTATGTTGAATTCGATTACGCCCAGCTCGGAAAGCTCTGCGACTACATAACCGTCATGAGCTATACAGAGCGCACCACCAACGACAAGGCGCCCGGGCCGATAGCTTCGAGGAGCTTTATCATCAAGACCGCGGAGGATCTGCTCCGTTACATGCCTGCGGAAAAGATACTGATGGGCGACCCGATGTACTGCGTGCTCTGGACCTGCAATTCCTCCGGAAGGGTGGTCTCGGCATCCACATACACCATGAAGCGCGTCAGGGAGTTCGTGGACAGCTGGAAAGAAACGCCGGAGTGGGACGAAGTGTCAGGACAGTACTACGTCGAGCACAGGACGGACGACGGATATATACAGAAGATATGGCTCGAGAGCGCGCGTTCCAAGGCGATGCGCCTTGCGGTAGTCGAGGATTACGGACTTGGCGGTACCTGCTGCTGGCAGTATCTGCAGGCAGAGAAGGATACCTGGGACGTGTTTGAGGCTGTTTTCAGGAACGGGACCGACCCGCGCAGCATAACGGACGAATACTGATGGCACTGTACGCTATAGCCGATCTGCACCTCTCCATGTCGGAGGGGGTGGATAAGCCGATGGACATATACGGCGGGGCGTGGATAGACCACGAGAACAGGCTCCGCGAAAAATGGCTTGCGGAGATAGGCCCTGAGGACACGGTACTGATCCCCGGGGATATCAGCTGGGCCCTGTATTTGCGTGACGCAATGGCGGACCTGGCGTGGATCGACAGTCTTCCCGGGACAAAGCTGCTGCTCCGCGGAAACCACGACCCGTGGTGGTCGTCTATGGCCAAGATGCGCGGGCTTTTTGAGAGCATAAAGTTTATACAGAACGACGCTTACGACGGCGGGGATTTTATAGTTTTCGGAAGCCGAGGATGGGTCTGCCCGGGCGACAAGCTCTTTAAGCCTGAGCAGGATCAGAAGATATACGAAAGGGAACTCATACGGCTCCAGATGTCCGCGGACTGCGCTGTTAAAATGGTCGCGGAAGGCCAAAAATCGGGCCTTAGAAAGACGATAATAGGCGCTATGCACTATCCGCCCACCAACGAGAAAAAACAGCCGTCAGGCTTTACGGATATCTTTGCGAAAGCCGGCTGCCGGCGGGTGGTCTACGGGCATCTCCACGGAGAATATGTCTGGCCCAACGGGCCGGAAGGCTGGATGTACGGTATAAATTACACCAATGTCGCGCTCGACAGGCTCGGTTGCAGGCCGCTTCGCCTGCTGTAGCAACGGCCGGGTCATAATAAACTATTGCTGCTTAACGGATGGGAAGGACATGAAACACATTTTTATCGTTAACCCCGTTGCCGGCGCCGCCGACGCGGACTCCGAGCTTACCCCGAAGATCCAGTCGTATGCCAGGAAAGAGGGCATAGATTTCGAGATTCACAGGACGCTCAATAAGCAGGAGGTCGGATCTTACTCCAGACAGCGCGCCCAGCAGGGCGAATCCGTGCGCTTCTACGCCTGCGGCGGTGACGGGACTCTCTGCGACGTGGTCAACGCAGTGGCCGGAATGAAGAACGTCGAGGTGGCGGTCTATCCCTGCGGCACCGGAAACGATTTTGTGCGCAACTTTACGGAAAAGCAGAATTTCCTCGATTTTGAAAAACTGATCGAGGGCAAAGCCATACCGGTGGATCTCATAAAACATGACCGCGGCTATTCGATAAACATGCTGAACATCGGCGTCGACTGCGACGTAGTCGTCGAGGCTGACAAGATAAAGCGCCAGAAGGGGCTCGGAGGCTCCGCGTCCTATATCGCAGGCGCGTTCAAGGTCCTCTCCAGAGGCAAGACCTATCACATGTCTTACGAGGAGGACGGCGAACTTAAAGAAGAAGAGTTTTTCCTCGTCGCGATCGGAAACGGCAGATACTGCGGAGGCGGCTTCTGCTCAAATCCGGACGCGTCAATTAACGACGGCGAGATGGACATACTGCTGATACGCCCCGTAAGAGGCCTCAAGATGCTGCAGATGCTGCTCAAGTACAGAAACGGAACGCACATGCAGGACAAGTCGGCGGATAAATTTATAATTTTTAAAAGAACGGACCATTTTAAGCTTTATCCCTCTGAACCCGTAAACGTCTCGATCGACGGCGAAGTCCTGCCGTTTGAGGGCGGGGAATTCTCGATGGAAAAAGGCGCGGTAAACATAGTTGTACCGAAGGGGTCCGCGCTCCTGTCCGAAAGCGAAAGGGTGGATCTTGGCTGATCCGGTTTGCGCTGCGGGGCAGGGTCTATATGTCTTTTATAACGTCCCCCAGGGTGTTCCTGTAATACCCCTGGCGGTCCAGGATCTCCCTTATCTCGGCCAGAGTCCTGTCGACCTCGCTTTTAAGCTCACGGGAGGACATCCGTATAACGCCTAGCCGCAGCGCGGCAAGCTGGATAAGCCCGTCCGAGGTCGCGACCTTAACAGAATAGTTTTTGCCGATATCGTGGACCAGTTTTTCAATATACTGGTCCGCGGTTTCATTTTCGCGGGTATACGCTACGCGTATTCCCTGGTCTTCTTCGCGGGTCCCGGGATTGCCCTTGACCTTGTATCCGTCGAAGACCAGCACAAGCTCGCAGCCCTTATATCCGGCAAAGCTGCTCAGCGTGCTTATGAGGCGGTCGCGGGCAGAGTCGATGCTGTCCTTCGCGAGGCGCTTCAGCTCGTCCCAGGCGAAGATCACGTTGTACCCGTCGACGATATAGTATTCTTTTTTGATCTCCGCGGTCTTTCCCTTGTCTTTGTTGTAATCGTATGTGACAGCGGAGTACTGCGGCCTCTTGATCGGGCCGAATTCCCGGAGCATTATGGCTTCCAGCTCTTTTTCGTCGAAGTCGGTGCTGCGGCTTCTGACCTTAGGCGCCGCGGCTTCGCTTACTGTGCCGCCGGAAAAACTCAGGCCGCTGTCGACGTGCATAAAGCCGTCAGCCTTGTCCCATTTGACGTTTACTCCGGCTCCGTGGCTGCAGAAAACGGAATCCGCTGTGTTCTCAACATCCCTGTCAGCTTCGTAGCCCGTTTCCTCAACCACCTTCGCGGTATTATGGCAGGGGTAATAGCCGGCGAAGCTGCAGCTGATGCGGCCGCGGCCTTTTGTGTATGACTGCAGCTCTGTCTGGTAGCGGCTCATCCCGGATACCGGCCCGCGGCCTGTTACGCGGAATCCGTTTCCGCTGTCCTGCGGCGCGTCAAAGCTGGCGCTCATGGACTTGAGGTCACTTACGGCGCGGCCGATCTGGTCTTGCGGGACGGTCAGCACAAAGTCGTAATATGGTTCAAGGAGCACGTTCTGAGCCTTCATAAGTCCCTGACGGACGGCTCTGTATGTAGCCTGGCGGAAATCTCCTCCCTCGGTGTGCTTAAGATGGGCGCGGCCTGCTATGAGCGTTATTTTGACATCCGTGAGCGGCGATCCGGTCAGTACGCCGAGATGTTCTTTTTCGGCCAGGTTGGTCAGTATAAGGCGCTGCCAGTTGAGATCGAGCACATCCGTGCTGCATGCGGACTCCAGTATTATACCTGTGCCCGGCGGCAGAGGCTCCATCAGCAGGTGGACTTCCGCGTAGTGCCGCAGCGGTTCAAAATGCCCTGCGCCTTCAACCGGAGCCGCTATGGTCTCTTTGTACATTATCTTTCCGGCGTCTATCTGCGCATCGATGTCGAAGCGCTCTTTTATGATCTGCTTAAGGACGTCGATCTGCACTTCTCCCATCAGCTGCGCCTGGATCTCGCGCAGGTGGCTGTCCCAGACGATGCGCAGCATAGGATCCTCCTCGGCAAGCTGGCAGAGCTTTGAGTATGCGTCGTGAGCGTCGGTGCCTTCTGGCAGCCGTATCCCGTAGGTGAGGACGGGTTCGAGCACGGGCGCCTTCGCGTCCTCTTCCTTGCCGAGGCCCTGGCCGGCATAGGTTTTGTCAAGCCCTGTGACGGCGCAGACCGACCCGGCAGGAGCTTCCTCCGCGGGGCTGAATTTTGCGCCGGAATAGAAGCGGATATGGCTGATCTTTTCTTCGTTTATCTGTTCGCGGACGCGGAGCGACCCGCCGAGGATCTTCATCCATGTAAGGCGTTCGCCGCGTTCGTCGCGCGTTATCTTAAAAACTCTGGAGGCGAATTCCGCCGGATAGTCCGGTGCTTCAGCAAAGCGCTGCAGAACATTCAGAAATTCCGTTACGCCTTCCTGTTTAAGGGCGCTTCCGAAGAAGCAGGGGAAGAGTCTGCGGGTCTTTATGAGGCGCCTGACGGTATCGTCGCCAAGTCTGTCGCCGGCGAAATACTCCTCCATGGCGGCTTCGTCGAGCGCGGCGATCTTTTCGTAAATATCGGAGAGGGCTGCGTCCGAGTTTCCGCAAAAATCCGAAAAATCACAGAAACCGTCACCGAATTCCTTTATCAGTTCCTGAATTATGTCATCGCGGCTCCTCCGGCACATGTCCATCTTGTTGGCCCAGATGAACGCCGGGACGCGGTATCTGCGCAGCAGGTTCCAGAGGGTCTGAGTATGGGCCTGTATACCGTCCGGCCCGCTGATTATGAGGATGGCGTAGTCGAGCACAG
>JAFYFK010000152.1 GCA_017543805.1 Bacillota bacterium
AAGCAGGCCGCTACATTCTTGCCGGAGCAGTCTGCGGGCTGTTCCTCTGCCTCGGCACGGATCTCCAGCAGATAGGCATTCTACTTACGACCGTCGGAAAATCGGGCTTTCTGACGTCCCTTTACACCGTGCTCGTTCCCGTATTCGGAGCTCTTATATTCAGAAAAAAGATGCCGGCAGCCATATGGCTCGGCGCCCTGCTTGCGCTCGCCGGCGTTTACTTCTTATCAGGCGCCGAAGGGCTTGATCTTGCTCCGGAAGACCTGGCGCTTATCGGCTGCGCGCTGGCCTTTGCGTTTCAGATCCTTTTCGTCGATCATTTTGTTAAGGACCTTGACCCCGTAAAGCTCTCCGCGACGCAGTTCCTGTTCTGCGCTTTCTATTCGCTCGCTGCGGCTTTCATCTGGGAAAAGCCCACATTCGCCATGATGACCTCCGCTGTGATCCCGACGCTATATGCCGGCGTCGTTTCCGGCGGCGTCGGCTATACGCTTCAGATAATCGGACAGAAGCTCTCCGACCCTGCCCCCGCGGCGATACTCATGAGCCTTGAAGCCGTGTTCAGCGCGGTCTTCGGCGCAATTCTTCTCGGCCAGGTGATGAGCGGCCGTGAGGTCCTCGGCTCCTGCATAATGCTCGCGGCAGTCGTTCTTGTACAGCTCAGCTCGCTGGAAAAACAGAATTAACGGCGCTTCCTTTAAAACTTTGTAAAAAAGTTAGTTTTATTGAACAATTATTGCGATTATTAGTTATAATTGTCTTAAAATGCGGCAGTGTGACTTTGCCGCTTCCCGAACCCGTCAACTGTCGGTGCCGGAATTCGTTTCGGCTGCCGGAAACAAAATAGGGACTGAACATCAAATGAAGAGACGCATTCTGTGTTTACTGTTTACATTTTTTATAATACTGTCCGTTTTCCCTATATTCGGAACGGAGGCCCGCGCGTCGTCCTATATGAGCAACAAGACAGAGATCCCCGTAGACCTTGAGGTCTCCGGCGCAGAAGCTCTGTGCCAGACGGAGGACGGCTACGTCTGGATAGCTCAGTATTCAGGGCTTACCCGCTATGATTCAAAAGAATTCATTACTTATAAAAGCTTTGAATTCGAAGGCGAAGAGTACTCTATAATAAACGTCAGAGCGCTTCAATCCAAGGGCAATACCATATATATCGCAACATCCGAACATGTTTACGTCTACAAAGACAATCATTTTGAGCCTCTGCTCATGAACCCCGGCGTCGTTACGGACATTATCCTGGACGCCAGCAGGGATCTTCTTTATATTTCAACAATGGACAAGGGCGGTATCATCTATGATATCGCTGCAGGTACTGCAGCTGCCATCCCTGGCACCGAAGGAGGGACAGTCCGCGAGATAATACTGGACAGTGAGACCGGTGAGTATTACTACCAGACTGAGGAAGGCGTTTTCAGCAAAGACGGAAAAGCTATCTTTCTTAATGGCAGGATACTCGCGAACTATGCCTATGACGGCATGCTGTACATGGCAGAGGACAACGGGATCATACACAGATATAACATGAGGACCGGAATGACCCGCAGAGACTTTACGGTCCCGGACCAGGTCAATAAACTGCTATACTCGGAAAAGGACAATATACTGTTTGCCGCATGCGAAAAGAACGGGATCTATTGCATCGATATTCGCAATCCGGAACCGGTCGTCACACTTGCGGGCGAGCTGAGCAACAGAAGCCAGCTGGTCGACCTGATGTTTGACTACGAAGGAAATCTGTGGATAGCCTCGCATTATATCGGGGCGTCCGGAGTGTCCATAATCACCAGCAACGCGCTCACCGAGCTGCTTTATGACGATCCGGTGTGGCAGTCCCTTAACGCGCCTCCCGCGTTCGACAGAAACGTCTACGCAGTCGAGAAATACGACGATATTCTGTACATCGTCTCGGCTGCAAGGATCTATCGTTATGACCTCAGGCGCAGCAAGATCCTTGAGGACAACTCCATCATGGAGGCGATCGAAGCTTATGCCGAAGAGAGGACCAGTGAAGGACAGGCGCAGGGCGACAAAAATTTCACCTTCACCTATGCCCCTAAAGACGTTGAGTTCTTTAACGGCAAGGTCTATTTTGGCGTTTCCAACATCGGCCTCGTGGAATACGATCCCGGAACGGAGAATGTAGTTATATACGACCAGGATTATATCAGCAGTCACCTCGGCACTCTTGTGGGAGATCCGGACCTTGAGCTGACTGATGCCATCCGCTGCATGCGCAGCTTTGACGACTGTCTGATCCTGGGTTATTCCAGAGGAGTAATGCGTTTTGACGGAGAGCTGTTCTCTATAATGAACATAGGCTCCAACGTCCTGTATATCAATAAAACGAATGACGGGCAGATACTGTTTGACAAGACTCAGGGCCTGTTCGTCATCGATGACGACTTTACTACAGCTACGGAGATCCCGACTGAAAAGGAGATAACCGGAAACCGCCTTAAATTCCTCGTGGACGGGGACGATCTCTACTATACGCTGAACAGCAGGCTTTTCCGGACGAATACCGCAAGCGGAGACGGAAGCTCTGAGGAGATCGTGATCCCTTACATAAAGGGATCCATCGTCGAGCTTGCAAAGATCCAGTGCAGCGGATTGGACGGAAAACCCGAATATAAATACGTGATAGGCAGCCAGACTCAGCTCTACATTACCGATTCGCTGGAGGGCGAACGTCTTACGGATTACGAGTCCTACGATTCGACCAACGGTCTGCAGCCCATCATAGCCAACACCTCGGGCTTTTACGATGAGACCGAGCAGAAATACTATCTGCAGTCTACTAACGGCATCTTCGTTTACGATTTCGGCCTTACAAGAGAAGCGCCTTCTCCGGTAAAGGTGGTCATAAACTCCATAGACTTAGACGGTACGCATTATTACGGTGACAATATCACCGTCGGCAAGGATATACACCGTGTAGCCTTCAATCTGTCGATCCTCGGCTTCCGCCCGAACAACGGATACACCACCTATTACAGGCTTGACGGCATCGACAGCGATTATATAAGCACATCGGATGACAACCGCAGCATATATTATACGAACCTGCGCGGCGGGAGCTACGACTTCGAGCTCTATGTGACAGACGAGTACGGACAGGAGTCGAACCGCATACAGATCCATCTGGAGAAGGAGAAGAAGTTCTTCGAGCAGTGGTGGTTCTGGGCCATCGTCCTGGTCGCTGCCGCGGCGCTCGTGCTCCTTGTCACATCTCTGATAATCCGCTACAAGACAAGGAAGGCGCTCAAGCGCCAGCTGGAATACAAGAACATAACGCTGGAGTCTATCCAGGCGATCGCAAGGACCATAGACGCCAAGGACGAATATACCAACGGCCATTCCATCAGGGTCGGCTACTATTCCAGGGTCATTGCGGAGAACATGGGGATGACGCAGGATGAAGTCGATAATATCTACTACATAGCCCTTCTCCACGACATCGGAAAGATCGCCATACCCGACATCATCCTGAACAAGCCCGGGCGGCTGACCGACGATGAATTTGCCGTTATGAAGAGCCATACGACCAGGGGCGCAAAGATACTGAAGGGCATTTCGACCATACCGCATATTCTCGAGGGAGCAAAGTCCCATCACGAAAAATACGACGGATCCGGATATCCCGAGGGGATCAGCGGAAAAGACATACCGCTGGTCGCGAGGATAATCTGCTGCGCAGACTGCATCGACGCCATGGCTTCCAAGAGGGTCTACAAGGAGCCTTATGCTTCGGATGTTATAATCAAGGAGTTCGAGCGCTGCGCAGGAACGCAATTCGATCCGGAGATCAGCAAACTCGTCATAGAGCTAATCCGGTCGGGCAAGCTTCAGCCGTACGCCGACGAGAACACCTACCTCGGCGCCGACGGCAAGACCCACAGGATCAAAAAGGATGAGGATAAGAAGGCCTGATGATCCGTCCGTCTGATAATTTGTAAACCGAACAGCCCCGCATGCCTTTCCGGCGCGCGGGGCTGTGCCGCATTATGATTTATTTTGCGCGCATCCTTGCCTAAATGCCTAAAATGGTGGATAATAAATAAATTAGGCAATAAGGCGGGCTCACCGCGTTCAATACAAGGAGAAGATCATGGAAGAGAAAAAGACTTTCTACATCACCACACCCATCTACTACCCGAGCGACAATCTTCACATCGGCCACACCTACTGCACCGTAATGGCCGACGCCATGGCGCGCTTCAAGAGGCTGCAGGGCTATGACGTAATGTTCCTCACAGGGACCGACGAGCACGGCCAGAA
Source organism: Bacillota bacterium (assembly GCA_017543805.1). Lineage (GTDB taxonomy): Bacteria > Bacillota > Clostridia > Peptostreptococcales > Anaerovoracaceae > RGIG7041. The sequence continues at coordinate 4,300 of JAFYFK010000152.1, forward strand.
GATCGAGAAGAAGGCCATCGCCGCAGGGGTCACGCCGCAGGAATACGTCGATCATATCGTCGCGGGCATCAAGGAACTGTGGAAGACCATGGAGATCTCCTACGACGACTTTATCCGCACCACCGAGCCGCGCCACGTAAAGCGCGTGCAGGAAATATTCATGAAG
>JAFYFK010000153.1 GCA_017543805.1 Bacillota bacterium
CTCGTCGCGCCGATAGTCGCCCACGCCCAGAATGAAGGCCGGAACGCCGAACAGTGCGGCGACCGTCTTCTTGTTCAGCTGGACTGTGTCGGCGATCGCGAGATCCGCGAGAGTAAGAGGCTTTACCTGCTCGACCTCGAACTGCTCCGCCGGGATCAGCCAGGGGTCTCCGGTCTTCGCAGGTTTTACGTAGCTGTCGAGGAGCTTCTGACGGCCTTCCGGAGATGAGAACTCATCCGTCAGGGCATCGACCTTGACGATGATGCTCGGCTTATACTCCGAGCTCATAAAAGCCTTCTCAGTCTTCGCTGCCTGCTTCAGATTGTCCGCGAGATCCTGCAGTGATACCGTCAAGCCGCGGCCCTTCCACAGGTAGACCGGGTCCGGGTTATAAACGAAATGCAGCACGCTCTGAGGATCACGCTCCCTTGCATCGATCAGGACCTTATAGTCCCGGAAGCTGCCTCCGACCGGGAGAAAGCTCACCCTGTACGCGCTGATCGTCTCCAGAGACTGCAGCAGGCCCTTCCACGTATGCGGGACGACGATGCTGTAACCCTTGCCGTACAGCAGCAGGTTCATCACGATCGCTTCCATCCAGGTCGCGCGGGTCATGGTCGGCATCGGGTCGATATCGATCGCTCTCGGCAGCTCGTTAATGATCCGGACGTCTCCGTTCTCGGTATTATTCATCAGATGGATCGTCGCGGAGCTTAGGATCGTCGCGATCTTCCTGCAGGCCGCCATGATCTCCGGGTTCCGGTCCAGCGGAGTGTATCCGCTGACGCAGATATCGGAGTCCGACAGCCATATCGCCGTATAGCTCCTCGGCGTAGCTGTCGAGTCTCGCTTATTCTTAAATCTTCTCTTGCTCATTCCTTCTTATCTCCAAACCAGACGGACGCCTTCTTGCTCTTCGCCTGGGCCTCGATCATCCGGAGGCAGGCAAACACCGAAGCATCAAACAGATCTATCCTGTGCTCCGGCTCGATCTTTTCATACTGGACCGCGTCGTCCGTCTTCTCTATCGCGGATACGTTCTGCACACAGTACTCATAAGCCTCTGAGTGCATATAATAAAAGAGCCCGTCCTTCACGGCTTTTTCGATATGCCGAAAGCCCTGGCTCTTCAGGTAAAAGTACTGCGGCTGATCTACGATCTTAAAACCTGCCTGCTTCATCAGAGGAAAATATTCCTCGCCGGCAAACTTCCGGTCGTGGCCTACCTGCCGGATCTTAAAGCCGAGATCCCGCATATGACAAAACCAGTTGACCACGTCCGCAGCGTTCACCGTCGGACTGTTGCACATCGTAAGCAGTCCGTCATCAGCCCAGCCGAACAGCGGAATGCTGTCCTCGTCTGCCTTCCGGGCAGCCTGCGTGATCGGGAAGAACGCGTGCGTGATACAGATATCTACGCCTTCATAATTCCCATAGAGCGCCGCAGCTGTCAGGTCGTACATTCTCGAGAGATCCGCGCCGCCGTACCAGCTGATCGGGAGCTTCGCAAGCTCCTGAAGCGTCCAGCTGTACTTCTGATCGGACCTCCGGAACTCCTCGATGTCAAACCAGGCTTTGATCGCTGACGTGAACACGTTCAGGCTCTTCGCGAAGAAGTCCTTCCGCTGCTGCGGATCGTTCTGTGCCTGCATGGCGTCGTTCAGAATCTCCGCCGGCCGGATGGTCACGCCGTAGTTCGGATTAGCCATCTCATGCACGACCGGATTTGTATAGTCGATGTCGCCGTTCTCGTCCGGGTTCGCGCAACACATGAAGATAAAATACTGCTCATCCTTAACAGTGCCGTCGAGGACCTGTCTGCAGTATTTGACGCGCTGCCCGAGGAAGCCCTGGGCGTCATCACCTGCGGTCGAGATCCCGATCAGCAGCTTGTTCGTATAAGCCTTCTGACACTCCTTAAACAGGTTGTATTGCTTCGGCTGTCTGAATGCGTGGATCTCGTCGCAGATGCACAAGTTAGCATTCAGTGAGTCCTGCGCGTCAGGATTTGCCGCGAGGGCTCTAATAAAAAACGAGCCGTCGGGAAGCTGGGCCTCCATTGAATGCTCGTTATTGTTATCTATTACTTTGACCAGGCCGTCCTTCTTGCCGCGGACCTGCTTTTCGCCCATCCGCTCCACATTGTAATCGAGGAAGTTGAAGGCCTCCAGCGACTGCATCAGCGCGGCTGAAGTGATATAACATTTCGATCCCGACTTCCGGTACCACAGCGACAGGCTCCAGGCGAGCGCCGCTGCGAATCCGGTCTTCCCGTTCTTACGCGGGATGTAGATCAGCGCCTCATGGAACCGGACGATCTTCGTGCCGATAAGATAAAAGCCGACCAGATTATAGATAATGAACTTCTCCCATGGCTCAAGCAGGAAAGGCGTCCCGCGGAGCGGATTACCTGCAAGATCCTCGCCCTGCTGATGGCACAACGTTGTCTCGATGATCCCGATGCAAAACTCCGGAGCGTCGTGCCTGATCTCATAGTCCGGGTTATCCAGGTCCTTTAAAAATCTGTCGATCGCCTGCTTCCGTTCCAGGTTTGCGATGATACTACCGTCCTGAATGCCTTCCGCATAGTCGAGGACCTGCCTCCAGTGTCTATGCGCCATCGCCTAACCTCAGCAGAGCTGCAACCAGCGCGGAGCCGGTCTCCTTCTTCTGGACCACAGTGTCATTAATGCGCTTAAGGCCTGCCGGTGTCAGACCGAGATCTCTCCAGTATGCAAGCGCGTCCCGGTTAAGCTCATTCACTGTTTTCAGCAGAGGATTCTGCTTTAAAACCGTTTCGCCCTGCGTATTAGTCACCGGATAGACCATCACGCTGCCGGATGCCTCAAAATCAGCGACAGCCTTATCACGTCGCTCCAGGATCCCGGCAAGAGTATCCATAGGAGCGTCGAAAGAGGCTTGATATGTCCCTACAGCTCTTACAGCCTTTTTAATTTTTCGGAGCCATTCGGCCTTATTCATAGAAAAAACCCCAAATTCCCCTCAGAGATGGAAAGACC
>JAFYFK010000154.1 GCA_017543805.1 Bacillota bacterium
GAAGCGAGTCGAAGTATCTTTTTTCCCCCCCCGCAGGGCTTGCCCTCCCAAAAGATTCTTCGGCTCCGCGGCTTCGCCGCTCCGCTCAGAATGACAAGGACAAAGCTTAAACCCTGTCATACTGAGCGAGCGAAGCGAGTCGAAGTATCCTATCCCCGCAGGGCAGTCCTCACAAAAGATTCTTCGGCTGCGCGGCTTTAGCCGCTCGAAATTGGTACAGGAAATTAGACAAAAAATAAAGATTTCAAATGACAGTATGCGCTTTTTAAGCGACAGCCGGACAGGGCGTGGCATAGTCCAAAGCACTGTGTGGCCTCTTATAGTTGTAATAGTTCTCATAATAGGCTAGCACCATGAAATATTCCGCCCTGGTCATGTTACTGACTGATCCTATCTCAGTTTTCATTATTCTCCAAAATGTCTCAATATAACGGTTATCCCTCGGCGTATGCGGCCGTGACATGCTGTGGGTGATCTGCTCTCTCTCAAGCAAGTCGTGAAATGCCTTGCTTACGAAGGGAGAGCCCCTGTCCGTTAATAGCATTTCCGGTGCTCCGTAGCTTTTGATCGCATGGCGCAAAGCCTCACAGGCTGTTTCGCTGCAATTGCGTTTTCCTGTTATCCTGCCGACAAGGATCTTGTCCGTAATAGAGATGATCCCGCAGGTGTATACCGTCCTGCCTTCGACCTTTTGTTCCGTGAAATCCATACTCCAGGCCTTTCTTGGCCTGTCAGCCTCCGGCAGATTCCAGTACGTGTTTTCCGCGATGTATTTCTCGACACATTCCTTATGCGTATGGATGTTGGTCCGCCGTTTCCTGCCGTATTTGGCCACGAGCTCGTAGTCATGCATGATGCGGCTTATCTTGTACTCCGAGATATCCTCTCCGCTTTTAGCCAATTCCCTGTGCAATACGCGGCGTCCGAAGCTTCCGTGGTGTTCTCTGAACATGGCAATAACCGACGCCGCTTCTTCCTCCGTATAACCCGGTACCCGGGGATGCTTCAGCCGGTAATACAATGTGGATCGCGGAATGTTCAGCAGCCGGCATACTTTACTCCGCGAACTCTTCGCTAGCGCCGTTGCGGCGGAAACTGTTTCTTCTTGTGTTCCGCAAAGTATGCCGCAGCTTTTTTTTAGATTTCGTTTTCCTCTCTCAGGGCGGCGTTTTCCTTTTGCAGCTCTGCTAACTGTTTGGCGGGGAGCACAGCCCTGTCTTCACGGAAGGCTGCTTCGCCTTCTTCATCGTATTCCTTTACCCAGCGGTATACCGTCTGCCGGTCTATGCCGCCAAGAATGGCGAACACTTCCTTTGGCTTCAATGCGCCGCTTTTCATCATCATTACAGCCGCTAATTTGAACTCCGCACTGTGATCTTTCCGTACTCCTTTGGGCATTGCGTCTTTCTCCTTTTTGTCATTTAGCTCTGTCCAAATTCATTATACCACTTTCCTGACGCTCAGGATGACAAGGGATGGAAGTGCCGGAGAGCAAACAAAACACGTAATGGTACGCAGCCGCCTTGGTATGTCATCCTGAGGAGCAGCGCGACGAAGGATCTTATAAGGGCAGTAAGTGCCGGGGAATAAGATCCTTCGCTGACGCTCAGGATGACAAAAGTGGGGAGCAGGGGGCAAGGAACGAAAGCGTTGTGTTAACCAATACCCGCCTCCACATCCCAAGTGGGACAAAGGAACCGTCCCCAATTACGTACGCAGGCCCTCCGGGCACCGGTAAGAAATATGTGAATTAAGGAGCTGAATAAGCCGGAAAAATGTGATATTATCGCTTGTTATTGCAGGAAAAACGTGATACTCTATTGCCGCACACAGAATTGGGAGGCATTGGTATGGACAGACTCACAAGAAAGATCGACCGGTTTCTGGAGGAGTGGCACGAGCAGGAGAATCGGCTGCCGCTGATCGTCAAGGGCGCGCGGCAGATCGGTAAAACGGAGGCGATCCGGCATTTTGCGCGGAAAACCTATCGCAGCGTCGTGGAGATCAACTTCATCCTGCAAAAGCAGTACCGGACGATCTTTGACGACGGCTTCGAGGTGGATACGATCCTTCGGAACATCTCTCTTTATAATCCCGACTTCGAATTCCCCGCGGGTGAAACGCTGATCTTTTTCGATGAGCTGCAGGGCTGCGTCAACTGTGCGACAAGCCTCAAGGCCTTCGCGGAGGACGGCCGCTTTGACGTGATCTGTTCCGGCTCGCTCATGGGGATCAACTACAACGAGATCGAGTCCAACAGCGTCGGCTTTAAGGAAGACTATGACATGTACTCCCTCGATTTCGAGGAATTCCTGTGGGCAAAGGGCTACAAGGCGGAGCAGATCGAGGCGTTGTATCAGAAAATGCTTGCGGTCACGCCGCTGTCCGGCACGGAGTATGACGTTATGCTGGACAGCTTTCGGGAGTACATGGTGCTCGGCGGAATGCCCGCAGTGGTGTTCCTGTTCGTACAGCAGAAAAATTACAGCGGGACACTCAGGCTGCAGCGGCAGCTGCTTCTGGACTACGAAGAGGATATCACGAAGTATGCCGCCGGTCTGGACAAGGCGCGGATCCTGGACGTGTTCCGCAAGATCCCGGTTTTCCTCGGGAAGGAGAACAAGAAGTTCCAGATCTCCAAGGTCCGCAGCGGCGCGCGGAACCGGGAATACGTCGGCACGGTGGACTGGCTGCTGAACGCCGGGATCGTCAACGCCTGCTGCCGTATGTCCGCCCCGGAACTGCCACTCAAAGGCAACCGCAATCCGGACAATTACAAGCTCTATTTCGCGGATACCGGTCTGCTGATCGGCGCGCTGGACGACGAGGTGCAGGAGGATCTGCGGGCAAACTGTAATTTCAACACCTATAAAGGCGCTATTTATGAAAACGTCGTCGCGGATATGCTGGCCAAGCAGGGTTATCCGCTGCTGTTCTATCGGAATGAGAAATCCACGCTGGAAATGGATTTCTTCGTCCGGGACGCGGATTCCCTGATCCCGGTGGAGGTCAAGGCAAATGACAACGCGACCGTTTCCCTGAACAATCTGATCACAAAGCCGCAGTATGCGGATATCCGATACGGCATCAAGCTGGCGAACAGAAACATCGGTTTCAACGGGAAATTCTATACATTCCCTTATTTCCTCGCGTTCCTGCTCAAACGCTTTTTGAGAGAGAAACAGCAGCGGTAAAGAGGCGCCCCCGGACGCCGGCCACAGTATGCGAAAGAAAACAAAGACCCCGCGGGTACCTCTGTGCGGAGGGGTCCGCGGGGTCTTGACTGTCCGTGGTTTTATCTCTTAAGTTCCCGGCTGTCGGCCAGGGGGACCCACGTCTCCTTGTCCAGGATAAAGATCTTAAGCCGCGCCACTTCTCCGTCGTTTATTATTCCCGCTTTGGCGGAGTAAGTGTTCAGCTCGGTCCGGGTCAGGTCCGCGCTCTCCATTTTAAGGACTCTGCCTTCCCCGTCATAGCTGACCATGAGGACCGGAACGTTACCGTCATTCGCCTGGTCCTCCGGCAAAGTGACCGTCGCCTCGACCGTGAAGTCTTCATCGGTGTCGGGAAGTGTCCCCTGGGCCGCCGCGCTCCCGGCGGAGACGCTTATCGTTTCGACTTTGACCTCAGTCCACTTTGCCGTCAGGGTAAGGGGACCGGTGACCGCCGTATTGAAATCATAGGCCTGGCCGTCCAGCTGCCAGC
>JAFYFK010000155.1 GCA_017543805.1 Bacillota bacterium
ATGATTGATTATATTGAGTAAATAAGCGATTATATAAGTCCCCGCACGGGTACTCGGGGAACCCGGTTCTTAGCGATTGCCGAGCCAACGGCGAAGGCAGAGCTTAGAACCGCACTAAAGCATCTGTCCTACCGCAGCTCTGCCTGCGCTTTGCTTGTCAGTCGCTGGGTTAGGACAAGACTGGGAGGGGTCCCTGGTAGCGAGAGCGTGCCCGCAGGGGACTTATATAATCGCGAATTAAACCATAAATAGTTATTATGTTTGTATATTTCGATAATAGCGCGACCACAAAGCCCTCGGAAGAGGTCATAAAGGCAATGAATGACGCGCTCAGCGTATGCTGGGGCAATCCGTCATCCCTGTACGGAAAAGGCCTTGAAGCGGAGAAACTGCTCAAGGCGAGCCGCGCGAGCGTCGCAAAGAGCCTTGGCTGCCAGCCTCAGGAGCTGTATTTCACGTCCTGCGGAACGGAGAGCGACAACTGGGCGATAAAGGGCGTCTGGGAGGCAAGGAAAAAGCAGGGAAGGCGCATGATCTCCACGGAGATAGAGCACCCGGCCGTTCTTCGCTGCCTGGAACATCTTAAAAAAGACGGCGCGGAGATAGTTCTTCTGAAGCCTTCTGCCGACGGAAAGATAAGCGCCCGGCAGGTGGCTGAGGCGCTGACTCCGGATACTGTGCTCGTAAGCATAATGCACGTCAACAACGAGACCGGGGCTGTAATGCCACTTAAAGAGATCCGTCAGGCGCTTAACGCAGCTGGGAGCAAAGCTGTCTTCCATACGGATGCGGTCCAGTCCTACGGAAAACTGAACTGCGGCGTCAGGGAGCTCGGCGTGGACCTTATGAGTATTTCCGGCCACAAAGTGCACGCTTCCAAAGGCGTCGGCGCTCTGTATGTAAAGAGCGGCCTGCATCTGCCTGTGTTTATGGACGGCGGCGGCCAGGAGGGCGGACAGCGCAGCGGGACCGAAAATATCGCGGGCATCGCAGGACTCGGCGCAGCGGCCGAGAACATACTGAAAAGCAGAACAGAAACGCTCGAGCGCATGACCGCGGTCAGAGATCAGTTAAGAAGACGCATTCTGGCGGAGATCCCGGACATTAAGATCAATTCGCCGGAAGACGCCTGTCCGTCCGTGCTGAACGTAAGCTTTCTCGGATGCAGGGCGGAGGTGCTGCTGCATATGCTGGACACCGAGGGAATATGCGTTTCGACAGGCTCGGCCTGCTCGTCGCACGTCAAGGGAAGCCACGTGCTCAGCGCCATGGGGCTTAAGGCAAACGAGATCGAAGGCGCCCTGCGCTTCAGCTTTTCGGGATATAACACTCTTGAGGAGGCAGACTATGCCGCAGACAAGCTCGCGCAGCTGGCCGCCGCTCACAGAAAACTGATGAAGTATCATAAGGGATAGAAATGATTAACGACAAGGAAAACGTATTTATAGTCCGCTGCGGCGAGACCGCTCTTAAAGGGCAGAACAAGCCCTGGTTTGAGCGCATGATAGTAAGCCGCATAAAGAAAGTCCTCTCGGGTTTTGACGGGGTCACCGTGGAACGCGCCGACGGGCTGATCTTTGTGCGCTCACCGCTCTCAAATGACAGAGCCGAGGTGCTCAAAAGAGCCGGAAGGGTATTCGGCGTGGATTCCATATCTCCCGCGACGGAAATAAATATCTCCGGGATGACTGCCGACGAGGTAATAAACGAGGTCGGAAAGGCTGCTGTTGATTTCATGAACGGCATAATCGCGGAGCGCGGAGTAAAGACCTTCAAGGCCGAGGCGAAGCGCGGCGACAAGATGTTCCCGCTGGAATCGCCGCAGATCGCCAGGGAGATCGGCGCAAGAGTGCTCAAGGGCTGCAGGGTCCTTAAGGTGGACGTTCATGACCCGGATGTGGCGCTGCATGTAAACATCAGGCGCGGTTTTGCCTATGTCTATGACAAAAAGCTCTCCGGCTTCGGCGGACTTCCGCTCGGCACCAACGGCCGCGGCATGCTGCTGCTTTCCGGAGGGATAGATTCCCCCGTGGCAGGCTTTATGATGTCACACCGCGGAATGTACATCGACGCGGTGCACTTCCATTCCTATCCGTATACTTCGGAAAGGGCGTTCGAGAAGGTCAAGGAACTGGCCGGCATACTCAGCGTCTACTGCGGCGGCATCCATATCCACAGCATCAACCTGCTGCCGATCCAGGAAAAGATAGTCCAGAACTGCCCTGAGGATGAGACCACCATACTCGTCCGCCGCTTTATGATGCGCATCGCTGAGCAGATCGCGAAGAAGGAAGACTGCATGATGCTCATAACCGGCGAAAGCCTCGGCCAGGTCGCTTCCCAGACCGCCGAAGCGCTGGTCGTCACGGACAGCGTCGTTTCCATGCCTGTCATGAGACCGTTGATCGCGATGGACAAGACCGAGATAATGCGCATCGCAAGGGAAATAGGCACCTACGAAAAATCCATCGAGCCCTACGAGGACTGCTGCACAGTCTTCCTGCCCAAACATCCGGTGACCAAGCCGAAGCTCGAAAAGATACTCCGTTCCGAAAGCGCCCTGGACGTAGAGGCGCTGGTGGCGGCAGCGGTCGAATCCGACGAGGTTACGATAATAAGCCCGCAGGACGATCTGTAAAACGCAGATCTGCTGATCCTGAATAAAACTGAATTTAAGAAGTCGAAATATAACTGTTGACAGATATAACTGTTAACAGTTATATTTATGTCAGGAGGTCACTATACATGCTGAGAGATCTGGTTGAAAGATATGATGTGAGCGTTTACAGGGTCTCGAAAGACAGCGGGGTACCGTACACTACACTTAATGAGCTGATCAACGGCAAAAAGGATCCTGCGGAATGCAGCGTGCGGACTCTTGCGCGCCTTGCGGCTTATTTTGAATTGACATTGGATCAGTTCTATAAGCAGCTTCAGGAAAAGGATACTGCCGGCGGCAGAGTCATAGCGGATACCTGGAACCTCGCCCGGTATAAGCAGTACCGCTTTCCGGTCATATGTGAGACGGACGGTTTCGATATCTCGCGGGTCCATCCGCTCAGGCAGCGGGAGGCAGTCAGCATATTCAATGCTCTGCGTGAAGACCGCAGGGTCGCTTCCGCTATTCTTTTCGGAAGCGCGGCAAATATAAGGTGCAGAAGAGACAGCGATATAGATCTGCTGGTCGGGCTTTGCGGCGGTACGGATCTGTCTGCGGCAAAAAACGATGTTTCGGAAAGGATACAGACCGCCGTCAGCTGGAACGCTGATATCCTGTGGGCAGACAAAGTTCAGCCCGGGAGCAGGCTTTACGAAAACATTATGAGGGGGGTAAAGCTGATATGAGCAAGCTGCTTGCCCGAGCGCATGTCAAATTCCGGAACGCGGAGTTCGACTATACCAATATCGGTACAGACGACGCCTTTCTTGACGATTGCTGTTATAACCTGCAGCAATGCATAGAATTCGCGCTGAAATACATAGTCGAGATGAACGGGGAAAACTATGTTGAAAACCATGATGTGCGCTCGCAGTTAAACAAGCTGAAAACAATGGATGTAGAGCTGCCGTTCTTCAGCAGCATCCGCCGCTTGGCTTCAACATTAAATGACTGGGAGGCAGAATCGCGCTATAACGACGACTTCACCGCGCTTATCGAGGACGTCGAAGATGCCCGCAGGCTTGCCCGTGAGATGCTGCAGTACTGCGACAGCCTGGTGCAGGAGATCTGAACCGCCTCCGGCTGAATATGCCTGAAAACCGCAGACCAGATAAAACTCCGGATCTTCCGGGGTTTTTTGTTGCGTCTGAAATGTTAAATATTGACATCTAAAATATGGAATGATATATTAAAAATGGGAATTGGAGGAAACATGAAAACAGAAAAACGAAAAGAAGGGGACTACGGCGAGGAACTGGCCTGCAGGCTGCTGCAGAAAAAGGGCTACCAGCTGATAGAACGCAATTTCTCCTGCAAGACCGGAGAGATAGATATTATTGCGTCTGACGGGAAAGAACTCGCGTTTGTGGAAGTCAAGACGCGTCACAGGACCGATTACGGATACCCCTGTGAGGCTGTAGACAGCAGAAAGCAGTCGAAGCTCGTAAGGACCGCGCAGTTTTACCTCAAGACTCATCCGTGGCTGGACGTGATGCAGCCGAGGATGGATATCATTGAGATCATCATAAAAGGCGACGACGTGCTGGCAAGGCATCTGGAAAACGCCTTCAGCCAGGGGTGAAGCATGTATTCGAGAGTACTTACCGCCGGCCTGTACGGGCTGGACTGCGAGGCGACCTGGGTGGAGGTCGATACTTCCAACGGTCTGCCGCGTTTTGCCATTGTCGGACTGGCTAACCAATCCGTCAGGGAAGCCAGCGAGCGCATACATTCCGCGGTGGTGAACTGCGGGTTCGAATTTCCTCCGAAACGCGTCGCGGTAAACCTTACACCCGCAAACCTGAAAAAAGACGGGAGCCATTACGACCTCGCGATAGCTTTGGGCCTGCTGCTCAGCACCGGGCAGATCGAGGATATGGAAAGGATAACGGAATACACGGCTTTTTTCGGTGAACTCACGCTTGACGGAAAGATAGGCCGGGTCGAAGGTATATTGCCTATGGCCATAAGCCTGCAGAAGGAAGGCATTAAACAGCTGGTCATACCGGCATCCAACCTCGAAGAGGCCAGGCTGGTCAAGGGAATGAACCTTTTCCCGGTCTCGTCTCTTAAAGAGGTTACGGATATTCTCGAAAAGATGTCCGCGGCAGTGCCGGTGATCGCGGACGGAAAGCCGAGGGTTGATATGGCGCGTTCTGTCCCGGATTTTTCGGACATACGCGGGCAGGAGAGCATAAAGCGGGCCGCGCAGGTGGCCGCGGCAGGGATGCACGCGATGCTGATGATAGGGCCGCCCGGGGTCGGAAAATCCATGATAGGGAAGCGGATAGGCGGCATCCTGCCCCCGATGAGTTATGAGGAGCAGCTGGAGGCTACCAAGATCTACAGCATAGCAGGGGAACTTAAGGACAGCCTCCCCATGATAGTCGAGAGGCCGTTCAGAGCCCCGCACCACGGCATATCCGCCTCATCGCTCATAGGCGGCGGCACAAAACCGAGGCCAGGGGAGATATCCCTGGCTCACTGCGGGGTGCTGTTCCTGGACGAACTGCCGGAGTTCGCTCCGGGTACACTGGATACCCTGCGCCAGCCGCTTGAGGACGGCACAGTATCGGTAATGCGGGTAAACGGGAAATGCGTTTTCCCGTCGCGTTTTATGCTGGTCGCGGCTATGAACCCCTGCCGATGCGGGTATTACGGCGACCCTGTCCGGCCATGCAGCTGCAGCGAGTCCGACAGGAAACGCTATGTGGGCAGGGTCTCGGGTCCGCTGCTGGACAGGATAGACATAAATGTGGTGCTGGAGCGCATCCCTTACGAAGATCTCAGCAATTCGTCCGCAAAGACAGAGATTTCCTCCGCGGATCTGAGAAAAGGCGTTGAGAACGCCTTTGGGATGCAGAAAGAGCGATATAAAAATCTTAAAACGGACTACAACTCCCAGCTGACACCGCTTCAGATAAGAAAATACTGCGCCCTGGACGGGAACTGCGAAGCTCTGATGCGGGAGGCCTTCCGCACATGGTCGCTGTCAGCGAGGGTCTACCACAGGATACTGCGCGTGGCGAGGACCATCGCGGACACAGACTGCGCCGAAAACATAAGAGAGGAACATATTCTTGAAGCCCTCAGCTACAGGCTTCCGGAGAAATATTTTGAATAACATGGATAAACGGATCTTTTATATATGGCTGGCAGAGTGTTCTGAAGCCCAGAGTGACAGAAAACTTTTTCTGATGAGTCTTTTCGGGGACGCCGAAGGAGTCTACAACGCTTCGCCTTCGGATCTCAGGGATGCGTTCGCGGCGCATCCGCAGGAGCTGCCGGAGCAGTTTCTGCTGGAAGCCCTGCTGCGAAAGGATCTTCGCCCGGCGGAGCGCTCGCTGAGGCAGGCCGAAGCATGCGGCGCGGAGGCGATCTGCCTGGAAGACAGTCTATATCCGCCGCATCTTGCGGAAATTTCCGACCCTCCTCCGGTCATCTATGCCCTTGGAAACACGGATCTTCTCAAAGAGCAGGGCATAGGCGTCGTGGGCACAAGACGGGCTTCCCCCTACGGGCGCTGGGTCGCTGAGGAGATAGGGCACAAGATCGCGGAATGCGGGGTCACGGTCATCAGCGGGATGGCCGCCGGCATAGACGCGATGGCCCACACGGGCTGCCTCAGGGCCGGAGGGGATACCATAGCGGTATTCGGAACAGGGGTCGACATATGTTTCCCCAAAAGCAATCTCAAGCTGTACCGGGAGATACTGGACAAAGGGCTCGCGGTGTCCGAAGTCCGTCCCGGTTACGGCGGTTTCGCGTTCCACTTCCCGCTCAGGAACAGGATAATAAGCGCGCTGTCTAAAAGCGTTGTGATAGTCGAAGGGGCTCCGAAGAGCGGTTCCATGATAACCGCGTCGCGCGCGATGGAGCAGAACCGGGACGTTTTTGCCGTGCCCGGAAACATCAACCAGCCAAACAGCCTGGGCACCAACATGCTCATAGCTGACGGCGCTTACCCGATACTGAGGCTGGACATCCTGCCGGAGACCCTGCGCATCGGACGTAATGCGAAAGCCCTGCTCCGGAAGATGAGCGACGCGGAAAAAGCTGTTTACGAAATAATAGAGAGCTCCCCGGGCTGCAGCGCGGACGAGATATCACTGCTTACGGAGCGTTCCGCTGCCGAGACAGCGGCTCTTCTTTCCGCCATGGAGATAAAAGGCCTTATCCGTTCCGAAGGATCATTCAAGTTTATAAAATAGATAACTTCGGCTAATGTGGTGCTTGACAAATTCCTACTATAGTATATTTTATAAAAATGTTACTGATTTTATTTTTATGTGAGGACAGATATGCCTGTTAAAAAGAAGACCGCATCTAAAAAGACATCGGCTGCCGGCAAAACTCTCGTCATTGTCGAGTCGCCGCACAAGGCCGAGACCATACAGAAATTCCTCGGAAGCAAGTACATGGTTACTGCCACGATCGGCCACCTGAGGGACCTCCCCAAGAGCCGGATGGGCGTAAAGATCGAAGAAAACTTCGAGCCTGATTATATCAACGTCCGCGGCAAGGCGGACAAGATCCGCGAACTCAAGACGCTTGCGAAGGACGCGAAGGCGATATATCTCGCAACGGACCCTGACCGCGAAGGAGAAGCTATATCCTGGCATCTCTGCTCCCTTCTGGAACTGGATCCCTCAAAGGCCTCCAGGATAGAGTTTAACGAGATCACAAAGCCTGCCATACTTAAAGCTGTCAGCGAGCCGCGTCCGATAGACATGAAGCTCGTCGACGCGCAGCAGGGAAGGCGCGTGATCGACCGCCTTGTCGGTTACGAGATAAGCCCGTTGCTCTGGCAAAAAGTCGGAAGAGGGCTCTCCGCGGGGCGCGTGCAGTCCGCTGCGCTCAAGCTCGTCTGCGACAGGGAGCGCGAGATCAAAGCCTTTGTTCCGCGCGAATACTGGCTGATCACGGCGAAGCTCGCAAGGCAGGATTCCAGATCGAGGACCGGATTCCCCGCTAGGCTTGAAAAATATAAGAACAAGAAGATAGATATCCCCGATAAGGCCGCCTGCGACGCGGTGCTTGACGCGCTCAAGACCGGGAAATACACCGTCGCGTCCATAAAGGAGAAGGTCGAACAGAAAAAGCCCTACGCTCCGTATACTACCAGCACGCTGATGCAGGACGCGTCCTACAGGCTCGGATTCGGGCCGGAGCGCACCCGCCGCGTGGCGCAGCAGCTTTATGAGAGCGGATACATTACATACATCAGGACCGATTCGGTAAGGATATCCTCCGAGGCTGACGCCGCCTGCAAGGCGTTCATCAGCGCGCAGTACAGCGCAGCGTACCTGGGCAGCAACACCTTCAGCAACAGGAACAAGGGCACGCAGGACGCTCACGAAGCTATACGTCCCAGCGACGTTAACCTGGTTCCGGAGAAGGCAGCCGCGAAGATGGACGCGGAGCAGGAAAAGCTCTACCGGCTCATCTGGTCAAGATTTGTCGCGAGCCGCATGAAGCCCGCTCTTTACGATACGCAGACCGTGGACATAAAGAACGGCGACTACAGCTTCCGCGCCAATTCAAGGACGCTCAAGTTCGACGGTTTCCTCGCGGTTTACAGCGAGAACGACGCGGAGGAAAAAGCCCTGCCGGCGCTGAATGAGGGCGAGGACCTTAAAGAAATAAAAGTCGATTGTGAACAAAAATTCACAGAACCTCCATCAAGATATACTGAGGCAAGTCTTATAAAAGAATTGGAAGACAAGGGCATAGGCCGTCCGTCGACCTACGCGGCCATAGTATCCAATCTTGAGGACAGAAAATACGTCAAAAAAGAGAAGAAGGCCATAGCTCCGACGTCCCTCGGAATGAAGGTGACGGAGGACGTTATGGAGGTCTACTTCAAGGAGATAGTGGACACCGGCTTCACCGCGTCCATGGAGAGCGACCTCGACAATGTCGAGGAGGGAAGCGCCGAATGGAAGAGCGTCGTAGGCGCGTACTACAACAGCTACGTAAAGGACCAGGTGCGCGAAGCCCAGGACAAGCTCGTCAAGATGGAGAAGGAAGTCGTTCTCACCGATGAGAAGTGCCCGCAGTGCGGAAAACCGCTCGCCCTGAAGCAGGGGCGCTTCGGCGAGTTCCTCGCGTGCACGGGTTTCCCCGACTGCAGCTATTCGAGATCGATAATCAAATCGACGGGGGTAAGCTGCCCCAAGTGCGGCGGAGACATAATCGTAAAGCGCAGCAGGAAGGGCAAGCTGTTCTACGGCTGCTCCAACTACCCCAAATGCGATCAGGTCTTCTGGTATATGCCCGTTAACAAAAAGTGCCCCAAGTGCGGCAGTCTGCTCGTTAAGCGCGGAAGGAGCCTCGTCTGCTCCTCCGAAGACTGCAGGTACAGGGAGAAGACTGAAGAACAGTCAGAAGAATAAAGGAGTCAGAATATGCAGCAGTTTCATGCTACCACTATCGTTCTCGTAAAGCGCAGCCCGGAGGATATCTGCATCGGCGGCGACGGGCAGGTCACCATGGGCGAGACCGCCATTATGAAGAACAACGCCAAAAAAGTAAGAAAGATCTATAAGAATCAGGTCATAACCGGCTTTGCCGGTTCTGTTTCGGACGCTTTCAGCCTCACCGAAAAATTTGAGAAGAAACTCGAAGAGCACGGCGGCAACCTCAAGAGAGCTGCCGTGGCGCTTGCGCAGCTCTGGCGCTCGGATACAGGAATGCGCAACCTCGAAGCCATGATGCTCGCAGCGGATAAGGAGAGCGTTCTGCTCATCTCCGGAACCGGCGAGGTCATCGAACCGGACGCGGACTACGTTGCCATAGGCTCCGGAGGCAATTACGCCTACGCCGCGGCTCACGCGCTCTACGACCACACGGACATGGGCGCGGAGGAGATAGTCAGGGAGGCTCTTAAGATCGCTTCCGACATCTGCGTATAC
>JAFYFK010000156.1 GCA_017543805.1 Bacillota bacterium
GCTGCTTGTGGCTGTCTTTTCAGCCTGCGCCTATACCCTGCTCAGCCGCAGGCTTTCGACCGAGTTTTCCGCATTTGAAAGAACTTATATAATGATCGCGGAAGGCGCGGCTGCGTTTACAGTCTGCGCCCTGCTCTACTGCCGGGGAAATATGACTGAGTATCTGCGCCCGCTTTCTGACAGCTCATACTGCGTTTCCATGCTGTTCCTTTCCATTGGATGCTCAGTAATCAGCTTTTTCCTTTCGGGCTACGCCATCACCCGTCTGTCCGTCGCGCGAAGCACGGTGTTCGCCAATCTGACCACCGCTGTTTCGGTATTTGCCGGGGTGGTGATCCTGCACGAGCCGTTTTCAGCTGCCGGGGCGTTTTACTGCTTCCTGATACTTGCAGGCATCTACGGCGTGCAGCGCGCCGCGAAGAAAACAACTGTGCTATAATATAACCGTAACTAAAATCAGACAGCCTTAAAGTTTTATTGTGCGAGGTGCGCCATGAACAAGATCTCTTTTATCGGAACAGGAAATATGGGCGGAGCCATACTGAGGGCAGTATGCAGAAAAGC
Source organism: Bacillota bacterium (assembly GCA_017543805.1). Classification (GTDB taxonomy): domain Bacteria; phylum Bacillota; class Clostridia; order Peptostreptococcales; family Anaerovoracaceae; genus RGIG7041. The sequence goes on from JAFYFK010000156.1 coordinate 565, forward strand.
CGACCCTTCTCTTATATGGATATCCAACAGAACAAGATCAAAGTCTGAAGCGCTTGAGGCGGAGCTCGGCTGCAGGGTCGCGGATGACAACGCGGCCTGCGCAAAAGACGCCGATATTGTGTTTATCGGGGTCAAGCCGTATATGGCTGCCGCCGTCCTTGCGGAGATCGCTGACGGTCTGCGGGACGATACGCTTGTAGTTTCCATGGCCGCCGGGATCAGCGGGGAAAAGATCAGCCGGTCTCTGGGCCGCCCGAACGCCATAGTCAGGATCCTCCCCAACACGCCCTGCGCCATAGGCAAAGGCCTGGTGCTGCTTTCGCCTTACGGCAGTGTTCCCGAGGCGGTGACGGATATGCTTGAGGATCTGCTGTCTGAATGCGGCGAGGTCGGCTTCCTTGACGAATCGCACGCCGAAGCCGGCATGACGATAGGCGGCTGCACACCCGCGTTCACGTATATGTTTATAGAAGCGCTCGCAGACGGCGCGGTGCAGACAGGTCTTACACGGGCAGACTCGCTCAGATGGGCGGCGCAGGCAGTAGCCGGGAGCGCCGAGATGATACTCAGGACAGGCCGTCATCCCGAAGAACTCAAAGACTCTGTATGCTCCCCCGGAGGAAGCACCATCGAAGGCGTCCGAGTCCTTGAGGAATCCGGCTTCCGCGGAGCCGCGATGGACGCCGTCATAGCCGCGTTCGAAAAGAGCAGCAGGCTGGGATAGAACAGTTTCTTTCTTGATCCGGAGGGAAGACCATGAAGCTCGTCATACACGACCTCAGCCCTGAGGAGTGGGAAAAATACAAAGACGAATACGCCGGATGCGGGACGGTTTCCGACAACGGAGGCATACGTCCGTGCAGCGGCTGCTTCTGCTGCTGGAACAAAACGCCCGGAAAATGCGTCATACGGGACGGCTACGAAAACATGGGGGAACTTATCCGCCGCGCAGACGAAGTCATCATAATAAGCAGGTATTCCTTCGGCTGCGTTTCGGGTTTTATCAAGAACATTTTTGACCGCTGCCTGGGCTATGTCCTTCCGCAGTTTGAAGTCGTCCGCGGCGGGGCAAAGCGCGTTTACGTGCTCGCCAACATGGGCCTTTACGAGAGCAGGCAGCTGGTCAACCTGTTTGCCCAGGCCCGCCAGTGGTCTAAAAAAATGGGCTTCGACTACTGCGGCAGCCTTGGCGTCAGCGCCGGGGAACTCATAGGCGGCCTTATGGACATAATGCCGTTCGACAGCCTGTTCATGAAAAAAACAGCGCAGGGCATGGACGCTCTTTCAAAAGCCATCGATGCCTGCGCAAGAACAGACGATATTTATACCGAGCCGCACCGTTTCCCTCGTTCGGTCTATATTCTAATAGCCAATACAAACTGGAACCGTACCGCAAAACAGAACGGCCTCCGGCCAAAAGATCTGTACCGACAGCTCTAGCCCTACTGTTTTCCTGCGGCGGCGATAGCTTCGACCTGCGCGCGTTTTTCGTACAGCACGCAGCCTCCGACATGAGGTCCGTTAAGCAGGCCCTGGACCTGCAGCTCGCGGAACAGCGGCGATTCGATGGCCGTCCTGAGAGATGTATCCCTGATGTTGATATCCGAATACGGCGAGAACGGACAGGGCTCCGCGCCGCCGTGGGAATTGATGTGGAAAAATTCGCGTCCCGCGGCCATGCAGCCGCCCATCGCCAGTTCGTCACCCGGGAAGGAAAGCAGTACTATCTGGTCGTTGCTGCGGCGGAAAGCGTCGATCGCTTCAGCTATGTAAGCGCGCTCGGCGTCTCCAGGCGCAAGGTGCGCGGCCTCTTCCGTGACGGGTACGAATTCCACATAAATTATAAGCTTGCAGCCTTTTTCCGCCAGAGCGTTTACATACTCCGGAGAAGTGACTTCCCTGTAGTTTTCCGTAGTGACGGTAATGGACGCCCCGAATATCAGACCCTTGCTGCGGAACTTTTCCATATTGGAGGTGACTATATCGTAGATGCCCTCTCCGCGGCGGGCATCGGTGATCTCGCGACCGCCTTCGATGCTCAGGACGGGGACCAGATTGCGGTGGTCGTCAAGCAGGCGGAGGTAAGCTTCGTCGATAAACGTTCCGTTGGTGAAGATCGGGAATATGATGCCCGGCATCTCCGCCGCGGCCTTAATTACATCGCGGCGTATCATGGGTTCGCCGCCGGCCAGCATAATAAAGCTGATGCCGAGCTCCCCGGCTTCTTTAAAGATCTTCAGCCAGTCTTCGGCGCTAAGCTGATGCATGGGCTCGCAGTCGACAGTCGCGTTGTTGTGACGGGAATAGCAGCCCGCGCAGTGCAGATTGCAGCTGCTGGTGATGCTGGCAATAAGGAAGCCCGGCACGTGCAGCCCTTCCTCCTCAAACTTAAGGCGTGTTTTGGAAGCGCCGCGGCTAGCGATCGCAAACTTGGCCATAAAAGCGCTCTCTTTGGGGTTCTTTAAAGTGGCCTTAAGCGTGTCTGTCACTATCTTTTCCACGCCCTGCTCTATATGCTTCTGCAGATCAAACTGTTTTTCCATTGCTGTAAATCCCTCTGATTTAAAAATAACTGCCAAAATGATATCATACAATTTAATTTTAAGCAATCTATTTTGCGCAGTTATTTATGAAAAGATAAGGTCCGCGAGGGTGTTCAGAATTGCGCCTTTTCATCGCAGCTGAATTATTATTGTTACTCTGCCTGAAAATATATATAATCAACTTAAGATAAATCAGCAAACCAGACGGAGTCGAAGATAAATATGTTTAAGCAATATAACAAAATCCGAGATGAGCGCGAAGCCGCAACAGGTATGCGCCAGAGCCGCGGGGCCATGATCGCCAAGATCTGTGCCGGCATTCTTTTTATTGCCACAGGCCTCTGCTTTATTCCTGACGAGGATCTGTCCATAGTGCTATTTTCCTGCGTGATCGGGCTGGGCTTTTTCGCCTGGGGATTCGTTCCCTACTTGATCGCGGCAGACAAAAAGAAGAACGGCGGCCGTGTAAATACGGTATTTGCGGTAATAGAAAGCATGCAGCAGAGCTTCGGGGGCATGGTCGCCAAGATCACCGTCGGCCTGTTGTTTATCGTTACAATGCTGGATGACATCAAAACAGAAACAGATACCTTTATCTTCACATCCGTGATCGGCCTCGGTTTTATAGCCTGGGGGCTTTTCCCCTTCATTTCCGCATGGAAAAATAAAAAGAAACAGGGCATCGAAGAATTGCTCTCGATGCCCCTCAATAAATACGGTGAAGACGAAGCCGAAAAACTCGCGGAAAAATACGATATTAAATAATTCCGGCGCGGCCTTTTATCTGAAATACCTGACCGCTGCCTCGAACATGCGGATGTCGTAGTTTCCGGGAACGTTGAGGTAGAGGCCGGAGCCGATGCGTTCTGAATGACCCATCTTGCCGAATACGCGGCCGTCGGGGCTTGTGATGCCCTCGATCGCGCAGGCGGAGCCGTTGATGTTGAAGTGGATGTCCTTGGTGGCCTCATCGTCGAAGTCCACGTACTGCGTCGCGATCTGGCCGTTTTCAGTAAGCTGTTTGACCATTGCGTCGGAAGCCAGGAAGCGGCCTTCGCCGTGGGAAATAGGCACGCTGTAGACGTCGCCGACGTTCGTCAGGCTGAGCCAGGGCGACTTGTTGGACGCCACGCGCACGCGCACGATGCGGCTCTGGTGGCGGGCTATGGTGTTGAAGGTCAGGGTCGGGCAGTCCGCGTCGGTGTCGATGATCTTTCCGAACGGCACCAGACCCAGCTTGACCAGCGCCTGGAAACCGTTGCAGATGCCGCAGATAAGGCCGTCGCGCTGCTCGAGCAGAGCGGTGACCTGTTCCTTTATCGCTTCGTTTCTGAAAATAGCGGTTATGAACTTTCCGGAACCGTCGGGTTCGTCCGCGGCGGAGAAGCCGCCGGGAAGGAATATCATCTGAGACTCACTTATAGCCTTTGCAAGCGCGTCAGTGCTTTCCTTAATGCCGTCCGCTGTGCGGTTCTTTATGACAAGTATCTCCGCCTCTGCGCCGGCCGCGCGAACAGCCTTGGCGCTGTCGAATTCGCAGTTGGTGCCCGGGAATACCGGGATTATGACTTTGGGCTTAGCAACCTTCACAGCCGGAGCCTTGCGGTTTAAGCTGCCGCCGAAGCTGTCCGTCCAAAGAGCTCCATCAGGTTCAGGAACGCTGTTGCAGGTGTAGACGCCTTCCAGCTTGTTTTCGTAGAGCGATAGCAGCGCTCCTGCGTCCACGCGGTGAGAGCGGAGAACAAATGCCGGTTCAGCTGTTACCTGTCCGAGGTAAACAGCGCCTTCCGGAAGCTCAGCTCCGTCGTTCAGTTCAACGACGAACGCGCCGTAGCGCTTAGCGAAGAGTTCCGCAACGGAAAGCCCGTCCTCAAACCTGAAGCCGAAGCCGTTGCCGAAGGCCTGCTTCATGACGCCTTCCGCCACGCCACCGCGGCCGGTCGCCCAGCAGGACGCGACCTTGCCGGCGCGCATAAGATCCGTCAGTTTATCGAAGAGCGCCAGAAGCGAAGCTGCCTCAGGCAGACCGTTTTCCTTAAATTCCGGCGCCAGCAGTACTGCCCTGTGACCCGCGGCCTTGAATTCCGGTGATATTACTTCGCCGAGCTTTCCTGTGGTGACCGCAAACGAGATCAGCGTGGGCGGAACGTCCATGTCGCCGAAGGTTCCGCTCATGGAGTCCTTGCCGCCGATGGCCGCGATGCCGAGGTCCTTCTGGGCTTCGAACGCGCCGAGCAGAGCGCCGAGCGGAGCGGCCCAGCGCTTCGGGTCGCGCGCGGGTTTTCCGAAGTACTCCTGGAAGGACAGGTAGACGTCCTCGAATGACGCGCCTGTCGCCACGAGCTTGCATACGGAATCGACCACAGCGGAATAGGCGCCCTTAAACTGGTTTTCCGAGCTGAGCTGCGGATCGTAGCCCCAGCTCATGAAGGACACGTCGTCCGTGTCGCCGTTCTCCACGGAGACCTTCTGGACCATGGCCTGTATCGGGGTCAGCTGGTTCTTGCCGCCGAAGGGCATCAGCACAGTGCCCGCGCCTATGGTGGAGTCGAAGCGCTCGGAAAGGCCGCGCTTGGAGCAGATGTTAAGGTCCGAAGCCAGCGCCTCGTAAGCCTTTACGAAATCCGTCCCGGCAACAGCGGCAGCAGCAGCCGGAGCCTTGGTCTCTATGGTTATATGCTTTTCCGCGCCGTTGGAATCCAGGAAGGCGCGGCTTATATCAACGATGGTCTGGCCGTTCCAGCGCATCGTGAGGCGAGGCTCCGCCTTGACGACCGCCACGCGGCAGGCCTGAAGGTTCTCTTTTTCGGCCATGGCAAGGAAAGCAGCCTCGTCCTTAGCCTCTACGACTACAGCCATGCGCTCCTGGGACTCGCTGATAGCGAGCTCGGTGCCGTCAAGGCCTTCGTACTTCTTGGGCACAGCGTCCAGCTCGATGGCCAGGCCGGCCGCAAGCTCGCCGATGGCAACAGATACGCCGCCGGCTCCGAAGTCGTTGCAGCGCTTGATCATGCGGCAGGCGTCGCCGTTTCTGAACAGCCTCTGCAGCTTTCTTTCCTCGGGAGCGTTGCCCTTCTGTACCTCAGCTCCGCAGGTCTCTACGGAATGCGCGTCATGGGACTTGGAAGAACCGGTAGCTCCGCCTATGCCATCGCGCCCGGTGCTTCCGCCAATAAGCAGGACGACATCGCCCGGAGCGGGTACTTCCCTGCGCACGTTAGCCGCCGGAGCCGCCGCTATTACCGCGCCGACTTCCATATGCTTTGCCGCATAACCCGGATGGTACAGCTCGTCGACGATGCCCGTCGCGAGGCCGATCTGGTTTCCGTAGGACGAATAACCCGCAGCCGCTGTGGTGACGAGCTTCCTCTGCGGCAGCTTGCCGGGAATGGTCTCACTGACAGGAACGAGCGGATCCGCCGCGCCGGTCAGGCGCATCGCGCCGTAAACATAGGAACGGCCGGAGAGCGGGTCGCGGATGGCGCCGCCGATACAGGTGGCCGCGCCGCCGAAGGGCTCGATCTCGGTCGGATGGTTGTGTGTTTCGTTCTTAAAGAGCAGCAGCCAGGGCTCCTTGACGCCGTCCACGGTGACGTCGATCTTTACCGTGCAGGCGTTGATCTCCTCGGATTCGTCGAGCTTCTTAAGGCGCCCATTGACCTTCAGCCACTTCGCCACGATGGTACCGATGTCCATCAGGCATATCGGCTTAGTGCGTCCGAGCTCCTGCCTCATCGCAAGATAGTCCTGATACGCGGCCTCGAGCTGCGGGTCGTTGAATTCTATGTCGTCGATTATCGTGTTGAACGTGGTGTGGCGGCAGTGGTCGCTCCAGTAGGTGTCGATGACCTTGATCTCGGTGATGGTCGGATCCCTGTGCTCGGAAACGAAGTAATCCCTGCAGAACTCGGCGTCAGCGAGGTCCATGGCAAGCCCGTTGTCCTTTATGAACTGCGCAAGCGCCGCGCTGTCCATGGATGTGAAGCCGTCGACGGTCGCGACAGCGGTCGGGATGTCGTAGACCATCCTGAGGGTCTCCAGCTTGTCCAGCGAAGCCTCCCTGGCCTCGACCGGGTTGATGACGTATTTTTTGATAGCGTCAACATCCGCCTCCGAAAGATCTCCGTAAAGCGCGTAGACCTTTGCCGAGCGCACCAGCGGCCTTTCGCCCTGCGCTATCAGCTGGATGCACTGCGCCGCGGAATCAGCCCGCTGGTCGAACTGCCCGGGCAGGAACTCGACCGCGAACACCGCCGCGTCCCCGAATTCCGGCGCGTCGGTCGCGATGTCGACCTGCGGCTCGGAGAATACAGTGCCGACAGCGTAGTCGAAGATCTCTTTGCTGATGTTCTCAGCATCATAGCGGTTAAGCACGCGTACTTCCTTAAGACCCGCGATCCCAAGAAGCGCGGTGGCGTCGGAATAGAGCGCCTTAGCCTCGTTAGCAAGTTCTTTTTTCTTTTCCACAAAAATGCGGTAGACCATTACTCCCCCTTTGCAGCGAGCGCCGCTGCACCGATGTCGTGTCTGTAATACATATCTGTAAAGCTTACGCGTTCTGTCATGGCGTAGGCCTTGTCTATAGCTTCCTTGAGCGTCGGAGCGGTCGCGGTGATGCCGAGCACCCTGCCGCCGCTGGTGACCAGCTGCCCGTCCTTGAGAGCCGCGCCGGCGACGTAGGTCTTCTCCAGCACGTCCCCCGGGATGTCGATCGGATATCCCTTGGCGTAGCTTGTCGGATAACCGCCGGACGCCGCGACCACGCAGCAGGCCGAACCCTTGCCGAAGACCACCGGGCAGTCCGCCAGCGTTCCGTTTGTGGTGGCCTGCATTACTGTCAGCAGATCGCTTTCGAGCAGCGGCAGCACCACCTGGGTCTCGGGATCGCCGAAGCGGCAGTTGTACTCGATGACCTTTGGTCCGTTCGGGGTTATCATAAGGCCGAAGTACAGGCA
>JAFYFK010000157.1 GCA_017543805.1 Bacillota bacterium
CCGAGCCTTACGTCGTAAATCCCTATATGATGCTCTGCGAAGGCAATCACTATTATCTGGTCCTGATCTACAAGGGTAAGGACACGCCGAGCTTCTACCGCATAGACATGATGAAGGACATTCAGATTCTGGAGGATAGGGTCGAGATATCAAAGCGCAACGCTAAGCTCGACTCCGTCCAGAAGGTCGTCTATGCTCATTCCGGTGTTCCGCAGAGAGTGGAACTGAGATTTGATAAAAAAGCTCTTCGATATGTTATCGAAGAGTTCGGGAATGACATCGAAATAACAGCGCGGGACGACGGAAGCTATTACGCGGTGGTCTACGCCGCGACCGAAGGCCTCACCTACTGGGCGCTTCAGTATCTGCAGGATGTTGAGGTGCTGTCGCCTCAGACCGTGAGGGACAGAGTGGTCGAGGCGATAACACACAACAACTACATAGCTTCCGACAGATTCAATTAATTATAACAGTTCTTCAAACAGGGCTTCGCAGCCCAGTTTAATATCTTTATAAGCTGTCTCGAAATCGTCAGTATACCAGGGGTCGGCGACGTTTCTCTTCAGATCGGTATGATCCAGCAGTTTTGAGGTCTTTGACCTGTATTTATCACCGAAGAGATAGCCCATATTTCTGACGTTCTGGTCATCCATGCAGATCAGGTGATCGAAATGCTCGCAGTCGGCGGCGCTGACCTGATCCGCGAAATGGCGCTCAAAAGGTATGCAATGTCGGGAAAGACAGCGCTTTGCAGGCGGATAGATGTCGTGACCGATCTCTTCCCTGCTGGTAGCCCGGGAAGCGATCTCAAACTCCGACAGCCTTCCTGCATGAGCTGCCATATCTTTCATAATATATTCTGCCATAACGCTTCTGCAGATATTACCATGGCAGATAAAAAGGATCTTTTTCATTAATGCTTTTCGGCTGGGGAAGCGTCTATTCCACTTCCACCACTCCGTCTTCTTTTACTGTAACGGTCATGCCGGTCTGGACATATTCGAGGAATTCGTCGCCGAGTTCGTCTATGACAGGCATGCTGGCGTCGGTCCAGACGTCTCCGAGTATTGCGCCTGACGCCGCCAGAGAATCTATATGCTTTGAGAACAGCATGCAGGCGGGCTGCTTGCCCATGGCGCAGGCTGCGTAGAGCACCATGCCGCCGGTGGTCGAGCCTATGGTCTGCGGCAGGCAGAGGGCTTTGCCCATCATAGGCTTTTTGTACACCTCGGGGTTGTTCTGATCGCCGCAGTGCACCTCGGTATCCTTACCCATGGCCTTGAGATCGCCGAACATCAGCGCCATCTGGTAGCTTGCGAGGGTGTTAAAGCCTTCGTGACTGACAAGAGCCTCGGCCGAAGCCGTTCCGGGAACTATCACGCGTCCTTTGAAAGTCTTCATTTTGCACCTCCCGTAACGATGTCCAGTATCTCAGCGTCGGTATAATACCTGGCGCTCGTATAGGTCCTGAGCTTATTTGAGCAGGTTATGACCGCCTTGGATTTGCATAGCGGATTGTTCATATACATGAGCGGGCAGATATAACTGACCACTGCTCCGGTCTTTTTCAGATGATAGGATTCCATGGTCTGCTCAAATTCCCTTATCACAGGCACAGGCGCAGTAAAGACCGTCGGGACCGCGACCTTTGTGCGGCCGTTCTTCTTAAGGCCGTCGAGCACTTTGTTGCTCCAATCCTTAAGCTGCTGCAGGGACAGATGCGGGCAGCCGATAAACGCCAGCTGAGGTTTTGCATCCGGCTTTTTCCAGATCACCGGATAGTTTTTATATACCCTTTCGAGTTCGGCGTCGTCGATAACATAGACCTGCGCGCCTTCTTTTATGAGCGCTTCGCCCTGCTCGACGGCTTCCGGCGTAAGGTTTTCGATATGGTAGAGGCCGACTGCTCCGTTTGACGCGGTAGCCGCGCCGAAGTCCTTAAGGTAAGCCTTTGCGCTGTCGTTGAGCTCGGTTCCGAGCCACTTGTCGAGGCCCTTGACATACGGGACGTCTTCCATGACCTTCATTCCGATGGCGGAGCCGAGAAGCTGGGCTTCCGGTTTCTTTTCGCAGCGCACTTCGACCACCCAGTCGGCTTTTCTGCCTTCGTCAGTCAGGAGGCCGAATTCAGGGACAAAGCCCGCGATGCTGCCCATAAGCTCGAGAATTCCGGAATTTCTGTTGCAGCGCGCGCCCAGCACCGAATTAGCGTAAACTACCGCGGAACTTTCCGCCCAGGAAAGCACGTCGCCTTTTCCGGGAACATTTCCGACCTGGTCAAGATAGCAGGCGCAGGTGTAATCGTCATCGCTGGTGACGCCGAGCTTTCTGATCTGCTCCTCGTAGCGGTCCTGCTTTGTGTACATTATCTTTTTGAACACGAGATCGTCCAGCGGGGTCGAGGGGACATTTTTGTCCAGAGGACGCGGATCCGCAGTAAACTTCTGATCCGAAATGATACCCGCGTTTATTATCTGATCGTAGAGGTCGTACACCGGGTCCATTACGCCTATGCCGAAGCTGATGACCGTGTGGCCGTATTTGCTCGTGACCGGCACCATCCGTTCAGCGCCGAACGCGTCGCCGTACATCACGAGCGTCTTGACGATCTTCGCCATTACGTCGCCCTTGCTCCCATCGAGAAGAGCCTGTTGTTCTTGGTTCAGAATCATTGGAGATCACTTCCTTTCCTCGCTATTCCTTATAGTTATTTTAATGCACAGAGAATCTCAGCAGTGTATGTTTTTCTTTATTTTTGTGAAGAGTTTTTCCCGACGCGAAGAGCGCGCAGGACCGCCGCAAGCGCAATGTTGACGATAAGCGCGGCAAGCCAGATGTTTTCGTTGGGAAGAAAACTTGTGGTGCCGTCGCTGTTTGTGATGATCTCGGCATTTTTAAGTACTGCAGCGCCGATTGCCGGGCCGATGAGTCCGGGAACAAACACCTGCCCGAGTATGCGCACTCCCTGGAACTGTCCGGACCGCTGTTCCGGGATCAGCGCTCTTATGCGCGCGCCGAACACCGACATGCCGGTCAGATAGCCGCACATCATAAGCAGCGAAGCAACAAACACGGGCGCCTTTGTGCGGAAGAAATAGAAGAGTATGTAACCTGCGGACAGCATGAGTATGCTCGGGATTATGCTGAAATCAAAGCCCCTGCGGTCGATGACCCTGCCGTACAGCGCGGTCACGACAGCCGCGGCGATTATGGCCGGCGCCATTATCAGAACGTAATCCGCCATCTTAAGGGTCTGCTCATAGTAGATTATCAGGTAAGGCATAAATACCTGGATAGAGATGCCGAAGACCGCGAACGCGCCCAGCACCGCGTAAAGCATTTTGTTGTCCGCAAAGGTCGAGGGCCGGAAGCTGTAGAGCAGCGTGTTTCCGAGGCTTTCTTCGGTCTTTTTCAGGTCCGGAGCATCCTCTATGATGAACCAGCCGAGCACGCCGATCAGGGTCGTGGCGATGCCTATAATGTAGTATATCGTGACCCAGCTGCTGTGCTCGTCCAGGTTAAAGCTCATAAAGCCGCCGAAGACTATCAGTATGGATACCAGAGGCATCATGGAGTTGAAACCCTCGATCTTTCCGCGGTTGGTGTCGTCACCGCGGTCGGTGAGCCAGGCGTTGTAAGCCGCGTCGTTGGCGGTCGAGCCGAAGAAGGTCATGACGCAGTCCATAACTATGGTCATAAAGACGCTTTTTATATAGGCGAAGCTGATTATCGAAATACCCCAGATTATGTATCCGACGCTCATAAAAGCCTTGCGCTTTCCGACTTTGTCCGACACAGCGCCCATTATGATAGTCGTAAGCGCCGCCATTACCGCGCTTGCCATGACCATGGCGGATATCTCCGCGGCCGAAGCGTGGAACATCTTATAGATGAATACGTTGAAGTACATGTTCTCGACGACCCACGCCACCTGGCCCATAAGGCCGAAGATAAGCATGGCAGTCCAGAATTTCCGACCGAGTTTTGTCTGCATAACTTATGCCTCCTGATGTTATTCTATCACAGGAAATATGTTATAATCTTATAAAACTTATATATATTTCTGCCAAATATTCCAAAGGAGACCCGGCATGAAGCTTAATAACAAACGGACCATACTGGTCGGACTTGCGTTCCTATCGATCTGCGCGTTCTGGCAGATGTACGACAACGTAGTTCCGCTCATCCTCACTAACACATTCCACCTGAACGAGACCTTCTCCGGCGCCATTATGGCCGCGGACAATGTACTGGCGCTCTTTCTGCTGCCGTTCTTCGGAAGCCTCTCCGACAAAGCGGACACAAAGCTCGGAAAACGTATGCCGTTTATACTTTTCGGCACCGGCTGCGCGATAATCCTGCTGAACCTGCTTCCCCTGCTGGACAACGGCTACTACGCGGCCCCGTCTACATTTAAGCTCGTGTCCTTCGTTATCGTGCTGGGACTGCTGCTAATAGCCATGGGAACATACCGTTCCCCCGCTGTAGCCCTGATGCCCGACGTCACGCCCAAGCCGCTGCGTTCCAAGGCAAACGCGATCATCAACCTGATGGGCGCGGTCGGCGGCATAATATACCTTGCCGTAGCCGCCGTGCTCTACCCTAATTCAAAGGTAGCCGGGCTTGCCCATGTCAATTACCAGCCTCTGTTCATTGTCGTTGCCGCCATAATGTTTGTTTCGGTCGGCGTACTGTTCCTGACCATAAAGGAGCCAAAGCTGGTCGAAGAGAACAAGGCCCTCGAAGACAAGCATCCCGAGTGGAACCTCGCGGAGGATGACGGTTCGGGTCACGAAGTGCTTCCTCCGGACGTAAAGAAGAGCCTGGGCTTCCTGCTCGCGTCGATAGCTCTCTGGTTTATGGGCTACAACGGCGTCACTACATGGTTCACCACCTATGTGAGCCAGGTAATGGGCCAGGCGCTCGGCGGAGCGTCCACCTGCCTTCTTATAGCTACAGGCGGCGCTATTCTTTCCTACATCCCCATCGGCGCCCTCGCGTCCAGGATAGGCCGCAAAAAGACCATAATGGGCGGAATAATACTCCTCGCAGTCTGCTTCTTCCTCGGATATATACTCACCACGACATACAGCTCGATAAACGTCATAATGTTTATCGTATTTGCCCTTGTAGGGCTCGCGTGGGCCGCTATAAACGTCAATTCGCTGCCGATGGTGGTCGAGATGTGCAAGGGCTCGGATATCGGCAAATTTACGGGATTTTACTATACCGCGTCGATGTCGGCTCAGATCGTGACCCCGATACTTGCGGGCACCCTGATGCGCCAGGTGAGTTACAGGGTGCTCTTCCCCTACGCCGCGCTGTTCGTTGCGCTGAGCTTCCTGACCATGGTATTCGTACACCACGGCGACAGCAGGCCCGAAGAGAAGAAAGGCCTCGAAGCCTTTGAGGAGATGGATGACTGATGCTGCTCGATCCGATAATCAAAGGCCGCACGGGCAATCCGCTGCTGCCGGAGCTGAAAAAACAGATATACGCCCACAGAGGCTACCACGATAAGCCTCAGATCCCGGAGAATTCGCTTCCGGCGTTTAAGCGCGCGATCGAAAACGGCTGGGGCGCAGAGCTTGACATACATATTCTGCGCGACGGCACTCTTGCGGTATTTCACGATTCGGACCTGAAGCGCTGTACCGGCGTTGAAGGGATCATCGA
>JAFYFK010000019.1 GCA_017543805.1 Bacillota bacterium
GCCGAGCTTTCCGATAAGCTTTCCGTTGACCCTGTAGTCCGCGGTAATGACGCTGCAGTCCTTCATGTCCTCGGAGTTTTCTCCGCCTATCGTAATAATCAGGCCGTTTCCTCTCTTGACCAGCGCGTCGGTTATCTCTTCTCTGCGGTCCATCAGAGAGAGGAAGCTGCGCGCCCGGCTGATGTCGTTAAACTCCGGAAGCGAGAATATGTTGGAATAGCCCTCCATAAAGAGGTCGACATCCAGCATCCTCTCCAGCGTCCTGATAAAGCTCGGGACCATGCTGCTGGCAAGCGCTGAGATAGCTGCCAGGTCGTTTCTGAAGTTCTCTATAATGTCCGCCGTCAGTATGTCGCTTATCGGCCGGCCTTCAAAATTGACCGTCGCAACCTTCGACATCAGCTCCAGGTTTTCCTCGGTGTACGGGCTGCTGACCCTTATGGCCTGGTTTGTGACCTTGCCGTCCTCAGCTACTATCATGAGCACTACCGTGCGTTCGTCCACCGGAAGGAACCTCACATATTTGAGCTTGTTTTCCCTGTGGCTTGGCGTGACCGCGAACGAGATGAGGTTGGTCATCTCCGAGAGCAGCTCCGCCGCGCGCTCGATCGTCGCGTCGAGCTCGCCCGCGTCGGATGAGAGCTTTGCCGAGATCATGTTTTTCTGGTCCTCCGGCAGCTCACTCATGCTCATAAGCTTATCTACATATAATCTGTATGCCTTGTCCGAAGGGACACGCCCCGCGGATGTATGGGGATGGGTCAGATAGCCCATTTCCTCCAGGTCTGACATTTCGTTCCGTATAGTCGCGGGGCTGAGGTTCATGTCCAGCCTCTTGGAAATGGTCCTGCTCCCCACCGGCTCTGCGGAATAAACAAAGTCGGATATTATTGCCTGCAATATCCTGAGTTTTCTTTCGCTGAGCTCCATCTATATACCTCTGAAAGTAAGCTTTCGTTTTGCCTTGTTAGCACTCTTTGCATTTGAGTGCTAACACCATACTCAATATACTTCTATAAAGGAAAAGTGTCAACAGGTTTTTTATGTGGTTTGTGTGAAGCGCAAAAGAAAAAGGCCTGTTTTGACCGCAGGCCTTTTCGTAATTCTGGTATGTTTATTAGTACAGGGACCCGTACATAAATTACTTTATCAGAAATTGCGGATGACTTCGGCTCCTCCGCCGATCTTAACGGGAAGCACCTTCCAGACCTTCTGCCAGGCCAGCGCGTTCTTAATGCGCTCCGCGACCGTTGAATTGTCACTGAAGGCAAGCAGCGTGGGACCGGCGCCGGAAATGCAGAATCCGGTGCAGCCTGCCTGCTCCGCTATGTGCTTCATGGCGTAATAATCGTTTATGAGGTGAGCCCTGTACTGCTGGTGGATCTGGTCCTTGAGAGCAACCCCGAGCAGCTCGGCGTCTCCGGTCTCAAGAGCGCGTATAAGAAGAGCGGTCCTCGAAAGGTTGAAGATCGCGTCCTGCAGGGTCACCGCTTTTGGCAGGACCGTTCTGGCCAGCTGGGTGGACAGCTCGAATGACGGGATCATAACAGCGAAATGCAGCTTGTCGGTCACGTCGTAGTGCGCGTAGATCGCCTTTCCGTTGTCCATTACGCCTGCGGTGAGCCCTCCGAACATCGCGGGGGCGATATTGTCCGGATGCCCTTCGAGATTTGTGGCGATGGCGAAAAGCTCGTTCTCGCTGAGGTTTGTTTCGAGCAGCGCGTTAGCGGCAAGTACTCCGGCGTCGATAAGCGCTGCGGAGGATCCCAGTCCCCTCGATACGGGGATCTGAGTCTCGCCGAACTCTATGCGAAGGCCGCGGCGTCCGAATTTTCTCCCGGTCCGCTTAATGACCTCCACAAAAGCGACGTTCGCGAGATTATATTCATTGGCGTACTGGTTCTCGCAGCCTGTTACGACAAGGCCCGGCTTTTCGGTAAGCGTAAAAGTGACCTCGTTGAATATGTTCCAGGCTATTCCCATGCAGTCGAAGCCGGGACCGAGGTTTGCGGAGCTTCCGGGGACGCGTACTGTGACGCTACTCAAATCGTGATATGACATAATCCAGTATTTCCTCTCTGTTTATAATATCTTTGTGCAGTTCTTCCGCGCTGTCAAGCGCCGCAAGGTTCTTCGGTATGGCTGTTCCGGTCACTTCCGAGAGCCTTCTCATCTGGTCGAATTCAGTTCCGCTGAGGTCTCCGCCTATTGCGCCGAGCACCGCCGCGGGGAATTTGTACGGAGACGCGGTCGAAAGAACGACCACAGGCGCGTCAGTTTTATATTCCGCCGCCACTTTTACGGCGACAGCAGTGTGAGGATCGATCAGGTAATGATCTTCCTTCCAGACTTTTTCTATTGTCCTGCTGACTTCGTCTTCGCCCGCGCATCCTGCCTTAAACGAATTCTGTATGTAAGCCAGAGCGTC
This sequence comes from Bacillota bacterium, assembly GCA_017543805.1. Taxonomy (GTDB): domain Bacteria; phylum Bacillota; class Clostridia; order Peptostreptococcales; family Anaerovoracaceae; genus RGIG7041. The sequence goes on from JAFYFK010000019.1 coordinate 2,429, forward strand.
GTCCGACACTTTGTAGCTGCCGTTTTCGGAGAGATCCTTCATGCACTCCGCCACGGCTTTGGTATCGCCGTTGTACGCCAGATACAGCAGCCTCTCCAGATTTGACGACACCAGTATGTCCATGGACGGCGACGTGGTCCTGTAGAACGGGCGTCTGGCGTCATAGACCCCGGTCTTGAGGAAGTCGGTCAGCACGTTGTTTGAATTGGACGCGCAGATCAGTTTTCCGACGGGAAGTCCGAGCAGCTTTGCGTAATAACCGGCGAGAATGTCTCCGAAATTTCCGGTCGGCACGCAGTAGTCGACGGCATCGCCGACGCTTATGCAGCCCTCTTTTACGAGTTTCGCGTACGCGATAAAGTAATATGTGACCTGCGGCGCCAGCCTCCCGATATTAATGGAATTGGCGGAAGACAGCTCTACGCCCCGTCCTTCGGTAAGCTTCTGCTCCCTTATGGCCGCGAACGCTTCCTTGACGCCGCGCTGGCAGTCGTCAAAGTTGCCGCGGACGGCGCAGACGCTTACGTTTGCCCCCTTCTGGGAGACCATCTGGGCACGCTGCACGGGAGAAACGCCTCCGTCGGGGTAAAACACTACTATCTTTGTGCCTTCGACGTCGTGAAAGCCTTCGAGCGCGGCCTTTCCCGTGTCCCCGGAAGTCGCGGTCAGTATAAGCGTTTTTGTGGGATCTTTTATCTGTTTTTTTGCGGCGGTGACAAGCTGCGGCAGCATGGAAAGAGCCACGTCCTTGAACGCGGATGTCGGACCGTGGTAAAGCTCCAGGTAGTGGAGCCCGCCGGCTGACACCAGCGGCGTCAGCTCGTCTGTGTCGAACTTTCCGCGGTAGGCCTTTTCCACAAGCCCGCGCATATCGTCAAATCCGGGCAGAAGAGCGGAAAGTATCTGTTCCGCCATTCCGAAGCTGTCTTTTTCCAGGCAGCCCTTCCAGTCGAACGGCCATGCGCCTATGGAAGGATCGATGTACAGCCCTCCGTCCGGAGCTATCCCCTGAAGGACAGCCTCGGTGTCTGAAGCCGTATGAAGAGATCTTGTACTCTGGTATTTCATATCTGTTTTCTCCGGAAGTTATTTTTAAAAGTGTACCATAAATAAAGCGGATTGTTTACAAAAAAACAGGAGATGTCTCAAAATCCTGACAGAATTTTGAGACACCCCCACAAAGTTTACGATCAGATCGTTTAACGTTTATTCGAGTTCGGCATTTATCGCCTCGCTGAGCGGCGCGGACTGGTCGTCTACCCACATTACGCAGACATCCGCGGCTCCGATCTCCGTATTGACTGTAAAGGCGCCCTTGACGAAGGTGACTCCCATAAAGCGTCCGTCTTCGTCGTACGAAGCAACCATAACAGGCGCGTCAGCGCTCGCGCTTCCGCCTACCTTGACCTGCCCGGTATCGGTGTGGACCGTGATGCTGACCTTCTCGGAAGGAGATTTTGCGCTCTTCATCGTGCGGCGCTTTTCGTGCGGTTGATCGCCCCTGAGGCTCCAGACCGCCTGGACAGTTCCCGTATAATTACCCTTACCTGTAAGGACAAGCGTATTATTTCCGAGTTCCGTCGCGGAAGCGCCGGACGTCACGGTGTAGTCCGTGCCCTCATTAACATGGTTCCCGCCGTATGTGACGAACGAGATGGCTACACTGTGTTCCTCGCCGTCATAAATATCCTGTGTATCAAGGAATATTTCCGCGTTTCCGAAGTCCGCCTTAGCTATGCTGAACGTCTTGCTTCCGCTGACGACCTCAGTCATGGTCTCGAACGAAACGCTGACGGTGTAGCTTCCGGCTTCGGTCGGTCTCGACGTGCTGGGGCCGTATCCCGCGCCGGAATGCGTGGTGCCGGAGTAGGTGACCGCAGGCTGGTTTACAGCGCCGGTCGCGTCGAATTCAGGCTCCGCAAGGGTTTCTCCGTATACTCCGTCAGCCTGGGTCACGGTAAGCGCGACCGGCGTCTTTTCCGTGACCGTTACGGTGATGACTTCCTCCTTCTGCAGGTAGGTCTCCGTTTCATCGAAAGTAACTGTTACCTGGCAGGACCCCGCGACATTGCCGGATTTGAAGCTGCCGCTCTGAGTAACAGTGCATCCGTCAAGCGGGTCGGTAATAGCGAAACTGTATGACCCTGCCCCGGCGTTGCTGATGTTATCGTTCAGCGAAATGATATTGCCGCCCAGAGTGACAGTCGCATCCGGATCGACGGTGGCAGGATTCTCGGCCTTGACTATAGTGACCGCGCAGGAAGCAGTCTTGCTGCCTTCCTTTGAAGTGACTGTGACTGTCGTGCTGCCTGCCTTCTTTGCGCGGAGCGTAAAGCTGTTGTTGTCGGAGGAAACGACATCGAAAAAGCTGTAATCCAGCGTCCAGGAGATGTCCTGAACACTGGCGTCGTTCGGAAGGACAGACGCGTTAAGCGCCAGCTCCTGCCCGATGATCATAGAAGCCCCGGTCTTGTTTATAGTGATCCCGGTAACAGGTCTGTCGACCTTATAGCCGTCATAATTGACCGTTATCTCAGCGGTCTGCGGCGTCGGTGAACTGTCAGTCACGACGAGCACAAAGCTGCCGGCTTCGTAGAATCCCGTAGGCTTGCCGTTGATATAAGCATAGAAATTCGTGCTTGACGTACCGTATTTATCAGACTGTATAAGTTTCAGTCCGTCAGGCTGCGACGTGCCGTCCTTGACCGAGAAGGTATACGGCCTGGTCCCGCCGAGCACCGCCCCGTGGAAAAACGGGGTCTGGTAGAGGGAATCCACCGTAAGCGAAGGAATATCGAATGTGGGACAGTCGATAAAGCTGAGCGGCGCGGTCCCGGCGACCGGCACCAGCTTGCAGCTCGTTACGAGCGCGCCGGTACTGTCCTGAAGGAACTGGCCTGATATACCGGTATTCTCATCGTCGTAATAAGCTATGCCGCAGGTCAGCGGATCGCCTCCGGCTGTCTGGAATGTATGATTGGACGGTATGTTGAGATCCGTCAGGGTCTGCATATAATTGTCTGTCTTGAGGATCCCGTTTTTAACATAGCCTTCCAGCGTAAGTGTCCCGAGGTTTTCGTGAAGAGCGATGATGCCGGAACCTATCGCATAGCCGCCCGGACAGCGCAAAGAGATGTCGCCGGTACCGCTTTCAAAGGTCCGGAGACCGCTTATGGCAGCGCTGCGGCTGTCTCCTGATATCTGTATATTAACATCGCCGCTGCTGTAGTATTGCAGGCCCCGGCCGAGTCCGACGCACTGGGATTTGGGCGAGTTGATCAGCATATTAAGCGACGCGTCCCCCATCAGACGGGTAGTTCCGTTGCCGGAAGAGAAACCGTTGCGGTAGTATCCCGGATTCGCGGACGCGTCTGAAAGATCGACGCTTACGTCTGTATCCTCTATCGTAATGTTTCCGCTGGCTATCAGGGCATTATAGTAAGCGTAATACGTTTCTATAGCATTGTTGCCGATCCAGAGACCGGATCCGTTCGCTGCTTCGGTGATCGTAACATCGCCCTGCTGCGCCTGTATACCGTTGCATGTAGCGCAGTCATAGGGTGCTTCCGGAATATTGACGCGGTTGCTGCCGGTCAGAACGATATTGATATCGCCTGCCTCTCTCCAGACCGGACCTCCGTTGTAATTATTAAGATAGAGAGTCTCCGTTGCGGCTTCCCAGCGCCATGAGGGATGGCCTGCTGCAGGAACGTCGGATTTAGAGTCAAACTGATCGCAGCCGTCGACAGTCATGAATTTTTCCTTTTCGGCGATCTCCGGATAATTGACCGTGATCTCTGCCGTCTGGGCCGGTTCGCTGCTGTCCGTAACGACCAGCACAAAGCTGCCCGCAGGACCCGTAGCCGTCGGCGTTCCGTTTATATATGCCTGGAAGTAAGTTCCCCAGGCAGCCTGAGTGATCTTCAGACCTTCCGGAAGCGAAGTGCCGTTTTTTACAGAGAAAGTGTATGGCGCGGTCCCGCCGAAGACTGCGCCCTGGAAAAAGGCGGTAGACATGGCCGTCTCTGTCTTCAGCTCAGGAAGGTCAAACAGCACGCTGTCGACAAATCGCAGCGGCTGCTCCTGGCCTTTGGCCGCAAGCACACAGTCAGTAATGCGGCTGCCGGAAGGATCCGTCAGAAAGTATCCGTATACATGGGAACCGTCATCATAATATGCGAAAGCGCAGTCCAAAGCATCCCCACCCACGGTCTCGAAGCGGTGATTCGAGGGCACGTGCAGGTCATATGTGTATCTCATATAATCATGGAAGCGGGTACCGCCGTTCTTGACCAGGCCCTGAAGCCGTATATTACCTGCATTTTCATGAACGGCAAAAACACCGTTTCCGATCGCGTATCCGTTAGGACAGGACAGCAGGATGTTTCCCGTTCCGCCTTCAGCTGTTCTGAGCGAACTGGCGGCGTAACAGTTCTGGTTGCTGCTGACAACGCTGACAGTCATGTTGCTGCTGCTTGCATATTCTAAGCCGCAGCCCAGGGCATGGGATTCTATCGCGCCGGAATCGATATTGACCGTAAGACCGGCATCGCCGTTTACATACAGGGATTCGCCGCTTACTGAAATACCGGTAATAAAATACGAATAGGACGCGGTATTGACCATTTCGACCTCTAAGTCGCCGCTCTCCAGCCAGATACCCATGTAACCGTTTATGCCCATGTAGTACTGGTCGCTTATCTTCATGTCGGTATTGCCGACCCAGAGCGAAGCATTCGGATCATTTGTGGCTTTTATGGTAAGCCGGCCGTTTTTGACATTGATGCCGCAGGAGGAATTTGCCGCGCCTACTGTCGGTATCGTTACCCTGTTCGTTCCGACGAGCTCGATCGTTATATCGCCGTTAGGCACCTCGATCGCGCTGCCGTTATAATTATTGAGGGTAAGCACTCCGTTCTCGGCGTCCCATGACCAGCCTGTTCCCGAGCTCTGGCCAGTCGGGACATTAATGCTTGCTCCCCCGTCGCTTTCGGTTATATACAGATATTCTGCAGGTGCGGCAAAGCTTTCCGACTGCGGCATAACCATAGCTGCAGCTATAAGAACAACGGTAATAAACAGGATCCTGACCGCCGACCGCTTCCATGTCAACGCGCTCATAACAGTTCCTCCTTTTTGATTCTGACAAAAAACAAACTTCCACGTTTATTTTACGTGGAAGGCTGCATGGATGTCACTGTCACAAGTGTCACCAACGTGACCGTTTTGGTTGAAAAATCAAGTTATTTTACTGTTTTCCGCGCGTATGAGAGCGTCTGTTTAAGGGCGTTTTCCTTATCTATGCCCGCAAGCCTTAATTTGTGAGCGAATTCCAATACATCGCTGAAATACGGACCCGGAGCCAGGCCGGCTTCGATCAGGTCCCGCCCCTGCACAAAGGGTCTGGCCATCGTTTCTTCAAACAGCCTGTATCTTTCAAGCAGAAAAGCACTGTCTCCGGAAAAAGCGTCGCTCCCCGAAAAGACCGGCCTGTCTGCCGACGCGAAATATATAAGGTCTTTCGGAGCGGCAGCCGCGTCGAACATCCTGTTGGTGACCTTAACGGCGGATCTTGAATAAGCCGTCATATTCGGCTTCATATGAAGCGGGACCATGTTAAGGACATATTCGGTCACGGCGGAATCGCCTGTAATGCGTTCGAGAAAAGCTTTAATCAAAGGGACGCCTTCCGTTTCATGCCCGTACGCATGTATCCGTCCGTTTATGAACTCCGTGGTCATGATCTTCCCAAAATCATGGGTCAGGGCAAGCATCATAAAGGCATAGGCGCTGCTTGCGTCGGATCTGTTTTCCGCGGCCCTGTCTATAACTTCCATCGTATGTATCCAGACATCGCCTTCCGGATGGTATACAGGGTCCTGCTCCAGGCCTATAAGCTGTTTCAGCTCCGGAAACCAGACGTCCAATTGATCCATTTCCCTTAAGACTTCAAAAAAGACCGAGGGCTTATCCGCCTCCAGAAGAGCTTTTTTAAGTTCACCCTCAACGCGTTCCCGCGAAAGTGCCGAAAGATCGATGGTCCTGCAGAGGTCCGCAGTTTCTTTTGATACAGTAAGACCGAACCTCGCTGCAAACTGGGCGGCGCGCAATACTCTTAAAGGATCTTCCGGGAAGGACCTGTCATCCACATGGCGGAGGATCCTGTTCTCAAGGTCCTCTCTTCCGCCGAAAGGGTCGATGATCTCCCCCGTCAGGATGTCTTCCATCATCGAGTTGACGGTAAAATCCCTTCTTCTCGCGGCCTCAGCGGTCCCGAGATAAGGATCGACAAAAACTTCAAAATCCCTGTGGCCTCTTCCGGTGAGCTTTTCTTTTCTCGGCATCGCGATATCGATGTTCTCGCCTTTAAGCGAATAGATGCCGAAGCTTGACCCTATGGAAAGAGGCTCCCCGATTTCAGACAGAAGAGAAAACAGCGCGTCGGGCTCCATGCCGTGCACTTCGATGTCTATATCCTTGCTTTCGATCCCAAGGATCTTATCCCGCACGAAACCGCCGACGAAATACGCCCTTCCGCCGCTGTTTCTCACCTTTTCCGCAATCACATATTCCAAAGATCCTGTGTTCATTTACTTCGCCCTGACCCGGCAGTCCGGCCGCAATTCCCCTTTTCGTCAATCGCTGAAAAGAGGATGGATATAGTTATTGTTGAAGCAGTCCCGCAGCGCGTAGTATTTCTCGACGCCGCGCCAGCCCTGATCTATCGACCCCTCCCCTTCAAAGACGATCTTCGCTTTGGGATAAGTCTTCTTCAGGGCGTAAAAATCGCCGGCGGGGATGTACGTGTGCTCCATCCACAGCCTCTGAAGATCGGGAAGCTTATAAAGAACGGAGGCGTCCTTCACCGGGTTGTAACTGATGTTGAGATCCCTGATCTTCGGGGTATATTCAAGAAAACTGATATCGGAAACGTTGTTCGCGAAGATCTCCAGATACACCAGTTCGGGGCAGTAACGTATCTCGGAGACGTCGGTGAGGTGGCGGAGCTTTCCGTTATCGTCCTTGTATTTGACGTTGTCGACCAGGATAAGGATCTTCAGTTTCGGCAGATATTCGAGAAAGCTGAGGTCAGACACCCAGTTGTGCCCTATATCGAGCGCTTCCAGATCAGTACAGTAACGGAAGTAATACGCCTCGTCGTTGTTCATGTAGAATTCATCCGCGGTGGTCTTCATGCTGGAAAACGCCACCACGTCCGTCCGCACAGTCCAGTGCGACATCTGTATCTCCCAGATCATGCGTATATCCGGATAAGCGTCCTGCAGCGCGGCGTAGCCGGCATTGTCGAGTCCGCAGTCTATAAGCGTAAGTTTTCTGAGCGAAGGGCACATTGACAGAGCTTCTTCCAGTTCCCCGGAAGAAATTCCGGACAGATCTGTGCCGCTGAGGTCAGCCTCTTCCGCATCAAGAGGGATGATGACGTCACCGATACGGACTTCGGTCAAAGGAGGCATTTCGGGCTCTTCCGGGGCAGGCTCCGCTTCGGACTTAGGCCCTTCGACTGAAGCGGCGGGCTTTGGGGGAATAACGTTTTCGGGAGACGCATGGGGCGTCTCTTCCGGCATCTTTCCGCAGGAAACCAGAAGCAGCATTACAGCAAATAATAAAACTGTCCTTTTCGCTTTTATCATGAGCCGGCAACCTTTTTCTTATTTCAGCACACAGCAGCATTGCAGTAACTCAGGTAATCCGTTACCTTATCTCCAAATTATCACTTACCTGATATAAGTCAAGCATTTTAAGAGCCTGCAGATATTCCGCAGGCTCTTTTTATTCCCGTTCCGTACAGTTTTAAGATCCTTCCAGACCGTCCTCCCACTGGTATGTGGCAGTCCTCGTAACAGCATACTCCTCAAGGAACGGCAGCCTGAACAGGTCGCGCGGCGACACGAATTCGAGCGTCACGACGACCGTAGGCTTGCGCTTTCTGATCCCGTAGGCTTCAATGCCCGAATACCCCTTTTCGTCATTGAAGATCTTTACAGAAGAACGGATCTCTCCGCCCCTGAAGGGAGGGTCTCCTCTGACGCCCGCGTCCGACATAAAACCGATATAA
>JAFYFK010000020.1 GCA_017543805.1 Bacillota bacterium
ACGGAAAGCGCAGCGCTCTGGAACGCGCCTACGCGCCTAAGAGCGCAAAGCCCGCGAGGCCGGAAAAAGAAGGCCGCGGAGGACGCACGTCAAGGGCGGAATCCTTCGAGAGGCCGGAGCTCTCCCCGAACCTCATTATAGGCAGAAACCCCGTAATGGAAGCCATAAAGAGCGGACGCACCATAGACAAGGTCATGGTGCAGAAGGACGCCGAGGGTTCCATTGGAAAGATCATTTCGCTTGCGCGCGAGAAGAAGATCCAGGTCCAGAACGTGGATAAGATAGCGCTGGACAAACTCGCTCCCGGAAGGCCCCATCAGGGTGTCGCGGCGTTTGCGGCAGCCAAGGATTACACTCCGGTAAGCATGGTGCTCCAGGACGCAAGGGCAAAGGGCGAGGACCCTCTGTTCGTAATACTTGACGGACTCGAAGACCCGCATAATCTCGGCGCGGTCCTGAGAAGCTGCGACGGGGCAGGCGCGCACGGCGTCGTAATACCTTCAAGAAGGGCTGTTGGGCTCACCGAGACGGTAGCCAAGGCATCTGCCGGAGCCATCGAATACGTGCCGGTGTCCAGGGTCACCAACCTGGCAAGCACTGTGGATTCCCTCAAGGAGCAGGGCGTCTGGATAGCCGCTGTCGACATGGACGGAACCCCCTACACCGAGGCTGACCTCACCGGGCCGCTGGCTCTCATCATCGGGGCTGAAGGCAGCGGAGTCTCCAAACTGCTCCGGGAAAAGGCAGATTACATCATTTCCATCCCAATGAAGGGTCACGTCAACTCCCTCAACGCGTCCAACGCCGCGGCGATAGTTCTTTATGAAGCCGTAAGGCAGCGCGGTCTGAAAGAGAAATAATTTTGTACGAGAATTTCAGCGACGAAAAACTTGCCGAAATGGCGAACGCGGGCGACCAGTCTGCCGAGAGCGCTCTTATTGAGCGCTATATGGAGACTGCCCGCGCAAAGGCCAGTCTTTATTACATGCTCGGCGCCGACTCCGAAGATGTTATCCAGGAGGGCATGGTGGGGCTTTTTCAGGCTATCCGCCATTATTCCCCGGAGCGCGGAGCGTCCTTCAGGACCTTTGCGGATCTGTGCATCAACCGCCGCATCCTGACAGCGGTCAAGGGCGCAAGCCGCCTCAAGAATTCTCCGCTCAACAATTCCGTTTCTTTTGATTTCCCGATCGACACGGATTCCGAGCGAACCATCGGCGACCTGCTCCCCGCGGGCGACGCCTCCGACCCGGAGCTCCGCCTGATCAACGGCGACATCAAGCGCCTTATCATCAACGACGAAAAGGGCCTTTTTTCCGCGCTCGAGCGCAGCGTCATCCGCGGTCTGGCGGAAGGCAGGGACTACAGGCACATAGCCGAGGAACTCGGCCGCACTCCCAAGTCCATAGACAACGCTATTCAGCGAATTCGAAAAAAGCTTTCACTATTTTTCGAAGAATAATGTTGACAAGAAATAATTACTAACATATAATATCAAAGTCGCTTGAGACCCGCAGAACAGCTTGAGACGACGCCCAACCCTTAAGCTTCATATGCTGTCATAGCTCAGTCGGTAGAGCGCATCCTTGGTAAGGATGAGGTCCCCGGTTCAAATCCGGGTGACAGCTCCATAAAAAGCAGAAGGACTCGAAGAGTCCTTCTGCTTTTTAATCAGTGCATGATACGGATTTGAACCGGAGGTTCAGAATCCGGGAAAGACCTAACCCTGCGATCGCCGAGCGCAGCGACGGCGGAGCAGTGGTAGGTCCCCTGACAAGGACGTCCGCAAAGGCGAGCCGCAGGCGAAGCCTGAGCGGAAACGGACGACGTCTGTGACAGCTCCAGCTAAAAAGATTGGAACACATCCCCACATCGTGGAACATGGGAAAGGATGTGTTCTTTTTATGCGTAGAAAGAATCAATTTGAAAGCAACTCCGTAACATCTTTTGAAGAACTTTTTAACATCTTTACTGCATCTCAGAAGGCAAAGGGTGTAGCAGATGTTATCTGCCTGCATAGTTGCGGTTTTTCGGCTCTGTAAAAAAAGGAATTAATCTTGCCATCTGACCAAAAAGAAAGAAAAATAGTTAACAAGTTAGAAACCTGCCTGTTTCTAAGGTGTTTTACGGTCTTTTTCCGGTAGGGACCAATCAATTCTAATCATATTTGCATTTATCTATTAAACAGTCAGAAAAAAAGCCTTATTCTTCTAAGCAAACAGAGTAAAAACTGGAAAACTGGTCAGATCAGCGTTCTGTCGGCAGTAATGCTCCCTGCCATTGTAAGTAAGCACAGATAAGTATGATATAATTAGTCATTCAAATCGGAATTTGTCGGGCAAAATGACTGCTGTCAGTGAGGTCGCAGAAAAATGGTAACTATGACGCGGGAACAGGCAAGACGGTTCATCCTCAGTAAACAGGGACTGCTGGGGAAGTACCGTTTTGCCGGAAAAACGGGAGCGTACCAATATATCCGTCAGGCAGGTTGTATTCAGTATGATCCCGTGGATGTATGCGG
>JAFYFK010000158.1 GCA_017543805.1 Bacillota bacterium
ATACTGCTCGTAAAGACGAGGCCCGGCGCCTATTCCGGCACTTTTACCGATGTGGTGCGCAAGGAGCTCAGCATTACGCAGGACGATATCGAGGACGATATCGCCGACCAGGTGCGCACGCTCAATGAGGCCAGCCAGCAGTCCATTAAAAGCATGGGCACGCTGCTTAAAGAGCGCCAGGACAATTTCTCCATGCAGCAGAACATGATGAACGAAGGCATGCAGAACTACCTCCGCCAGGTCGGCGACGGTCTGTACGCCCAGCTCGAGACTATGTACAAGCGCATGGAGAGCCTGGAGAAGAGCAACGAGAGGAACCTCGGGGGCATACGCGACAGCATCAGCGAAGGCATGAAGGACATGCGGCAGGAGAACAGCCGCAAACTTGACGAGATCCGCGGGACTGTCGACGAAAAGCTGCAGACCACTCTGGAAAAACGCATAACGGAGTCTTTCAAGACCGTCAGCGACCAGCTGGAACAGGTGTATAAGGGACTTGGCGAGATGCAGACCCTTGCCAACGACGTAGGCGGGCTCAAGAAGGTCCTGTCCGGCGTCAAGACGCGCGGCATCCTCGGCGAGGTCCAGCTCGGAGCCATCCTTGAGGAGATACTCGCCCCCGAGCAGTACGACGTCAACGTCGCCACCGTGCCCGGAAGCGCCAACCGCGTCGAATACGCTGTCAAGCTGCCCGGACCGGACGTAACGGTCTATCTTCCGATCGACGCTAAGTTCTCCCTCGACCGCTACGCCCAGCTTCTCGAAGCGCAGGAGGCAGGGGATAAGGCCATGATCGACGCGGCGTACAACACGCTGGCGCAGGTGATCAAAAACGAAGCTAAGGACATCAAAGACAAATATATAGAGACTCCTTACACGACCCATTTCGGCATAATGTTCCTGCCGTTCGAAGGGCTTTACGCGGAAGTCGTGAGCCGCGGGCTTTTGGAGGAGCTTCAGCAGAAATATAATGTCAACGTAGCCGGCCCCAGCACCATGGCGGCTCTGCTCAACAGCCTTCAGATGGGCTTCCGCACGCTCGCCATACAGAAGAAATCCAGCGAAGTCTGGACTGTTCTCGGCGCCGTCAAGACCGAATTCGACAAGTTCGAAGAGGTAATGAAGGATATGCAGAAGTCTCTAAACAAGACGAGCGATTCCCTGGATAAGCTCATAGGAACACGCACAAGGGCTATCCAGCGCAAGCTTCGCGAGGTCCAGAGCCTCGATACGGAAACGACGGGCCTGCTCCTCGGTCTTGCGGATCCGGATGACTCCACAGGCCTGACGGACTGAACAGAAAAAAATGTATCCTGTCAGGATACCTCCCGAACCAAATAGTTTTGTACAATGCGGCTGTAAACAAAAACAGCCGCGTTTTTAATTCAGGAGGGAAATAAAATGACAGAAAAGATCACAGCAAAGAACGACATCACCGAAGTAGTTTTTATTCTGGACGCAAGCGGTTCCATGTACGAACTTACGGACGACACCATCGGAGGCTTCAATTCCATGCTTGACAAACAGAAGGCTTCCGGAAACAGAGTGCTCGTGACCACGGTCACTTTCAACGATACCAGCAGCACCCTGCACGACCGCGTTCCGATCTCTGAGGTGCCAAAGATGACCCGCGAAAGTTATCAGGCCA
>JAFYFK010000159.1 GCA_017543805.1 Bacillota bacterium
AATCTGGCCTACAAAGCCGCGGTCCGCATGAAGGACGCCTTCCGGCCGGACGCGCGCGGAAGGCTTGCGATACATGTTTCCAAGCGCATCCCGGTAGCGGCAGGCCTCGCGGGAGGTTCCTCCAACGGAGCCGCGGTCTGCACTGCGCTGGGCCGTATCTGGAACGTTCCCATGGACGACTGGATGCCGGTCGCCGCAGGCCTCGGATCCGACGTGCCCTTCTCGGCATGGGCGCAGAACGGAAAGACCGCTGCTCTCGCGACCGGAACAGGCACAGAGCTTACAGCCATAGAACCTGTCGACTGCAGGCTCGTCCTCCTGAATCCCGGCTATCCGGCCTCAACAAAGGAAGTCTACCAGGCTTTCGACAAAAGTCCCAAAGGCCTTGCGCTGGCGGCAGATCCGCGTTCCGAAGGCCGCTGCGCAGCCTGGACAGCGGCAAAAACCCTAAAAGAAAAACTGCAGGCCATAAACAACGACCTGCAGCCTGTTACCCTTGCTTTGCGCCCGCAGCTTCAGAGCGTCTTCGACGAGCTCCGCGCTTTGCAGCCCGAGCCTCTCGCGGTCCAGCTTTCCGGCTCCGGCCCGACTGTTTACGCCGTCTACCCGCCGGATGCCAAACTTCCCGCCGGCATTACAGCATTCAGAACGGTCTGATCACTCCGGCAGGAATTCCAGGATCTCGTCGTCAGCTGTCGAAACTTCCGCCCCGGGAGCGTTCTCTCCGGAGCCGCAGACTATGCTGACGGCAGCCGCGGTCTTGCTGCACTGCGCCGCCATTCCCGCGTGACCCGAACGGATCAGCACGGTATCGTTCCTGTCCGCCGCGGCTTCAAGCCCGGCCGCTGCTGCAGCGAGTCGCTCCGCGCCTATCATCCTGGAGGAGCTTTTAAGGGCGTGGACCAGAACGGAATAGTTCTTCCAGTCCTGGGCATCGTAAAATTTCTGTATCTCAGCCAGCCTGCCCTCCGCTCCGGACGCGAAATCCGACAGGAGCGAGCGGTACAGATCCTCGTCATTGTTGCAGTGCCTGAGCCCTGTTTCCGGTTCTATGCCCGCGGAACGAAGAGCCGCAAGGTCTTCCGCGAATCCTGCCTCACCCTCACCGGGCGCGTCATCCGCCTTTATTATCTTGACCTTTTCCGGAGGCAGATATTTTATGAGCATCTTTTCGAGGTCGGCGCTGTCTATGGGCTTTGTCAGATAATCAGTAAATCCTTCGGCAATATACCTTTCCCTCGCGCCTATAACGGCGTCCGCGGTCAGGCATATGACAGGTGTATTGAAGTTGGGGCCGCCCGCCTGCGAGCGGATAAGGCGCAGGGCCTCCGTTCCGTCCATCCTGGGCATGCGCTGGTCCATAAGGATAAGATCGTAAGCTTTTTCCCCGGCCTTTTTGACGGCTTCCTCGCCACCGCCGGCGGTATCTATCTTAAGCATGGTATCCTGAAGCAGACTCACCGCGACGGTAATATTCATCGGAGTGTCGTCGACTACCAGTATATGGGCGCCGGGAGCGCGGAAGCTCTCCTTGTAAGTCTGGGCCTCGAGCATCTTCTGCCTGAACTTCGCCTGGAAATCCCCCACCGGTTCACAGGAGACCACCTTCTGCGGCAGCTTTATCGTAAATGTCGAGCCCTCGCCGTAAACGCTTTCCGCCGTTATGCTTCCGCCCATAAGGTCGAGGAGGCTGCGCGTTATGGCAAGCCCGAGCCCTGTGCCTTCGACCGTGCTGTTCTGCTTAAGGTCGACCCTGGCAAATTTGTCGAAGAGCTTGCCCATGTCTTCTTCCCGGATGCCTATGCCGGTATCTTTTACGGAAATAAGCAGTTCCTCGGTCCCGCCTTCCACGGGTTCCGCGGCATCTCCGCTTCTTACGGTCAGCAGCACGCTGCCCTTCTTGGTATATTTGACGGCGTTGTTCAGAATATTGAGGATAACCTGATGCACGCGAACCTCGTCGCCGTACAGCATATCCGGCAGGGTCTCGTCCACGTCCACGGTAAACTCAAGGCCTTTTTCGCGGGCCTTGAAGTACGTCATATTGCTTACGTCGTTGAGAACGGAGCTTAAGCTGTATTTGCTCTCGGAGATCTCTATCTTTCCGGCTTCTATCTTGGAGAAGTCGAGTATGTCGTTGATCAGGGACAGCAGATTGGTGCCGGCTCGCTCTATGTTTCCGGCGTACAGGCTTATATTGTTAAACGCCTGCGCAACTTCCCCTGTGCTTGCGGCAAGCTGGTCCTCCACGTGGCTGTGCTCCCGGAGTATCATCTCGTTCATGCCGAGCACGGCGTTTATGGGTGTGCGTATCTCGTGAGACATATCCGCGAGGAAATCGCTCTTGGCCTTATTAGCCTGGTCCGCGGCCTCCTTTTCCAGCTTAAGGGTCTTGGCCTCGAAAGCCTGGCGCTGTTCCTCGGCGGTCATCTCCTCTATCATTCGGGAATAATTCTGTTCCTTCTTATGTCCAAGCAGGTAGAAGAACGCGATAAGCAGGAATATTATGACGCACGCAAGGATATTGAACGCAAGCTGCTGCCTGACCTCAGAGTACAGTTCGGCGTTGCCTACAAGTATGACAACAAACCATTCATCCATTACCTCGCGCACAAAGACGGTTTCTTTCTGCCCGTCATAGGAGACCTCAAAAACGTTGTTGTCAGAATTCTTTATCTTTTCCAGAAGAACGCGTCCCTGGATGTCATCTGTCAGGTAGCTTCCCTTGAGCGTTTCATCCGGATGGGCGATATACATCCCATCGCGGTTGACGATAAAACCGTAGCCCTTGCCCTTGATATGCAGATCGGCAGTCGTATTCTGGATATCGTTCATCATCACGTCGAGCGAAAGCACGTCGGACCCGTTGGAAAGCATCCTGCAGATGGATATGATGACCCCGCCGGTCTGCATGTCAATATACGGAGGCACTATCACGGTATCACCGTTCGCCTTAATGGCAGTCAGATACCAGTCGCGCGTCGTGGGTTCATAATCCTCCGGCGGCACCCATCCGGCTCCGTCGACGTATTCCCCCATAACATACCCGTAAAGCCCGGTGCTGTCCTCGTTAAAATGCTTGCCCTGGTTTACCGATTCCTCTGTAATGTATTCGACGATGTCATTAACGCTTGCGCCGTTGCGCACCATATGGTCGACGGTATCCGCCGTTACCCAGAGCGTGCTCTTGGTCATCTCGAGGTAATTGTCGATCTCCGCGGCTATACTGGAGATCTTATCCTCCCCGACCTCGTAGATATTAGCGACAGCCACGTTCTGGATAGTCTCGGTGGTATATACGACCATTAAGGACATCAGAAGGAATATGATGATCATCGGAACAAGCAGATTTGTCTTGACCTTGGCTTCATTGATCCTATCCCTGACGGAAGCGGATTCTTCGGCGGCGGCGCTGCCGTCGGGTTTGTCCTTAAGGGTCTTGTGCAGCCCGATAAACATAAGGATCGCGCTGGCGCTGGATAAAAACGAGAACGGGTAATAAAGGTTCGCGACCGGTTCGTCAAAGCATGTCACGATCCACATCGCGAACTCGCAGAATATAAATATAAGCGCTGTGACGGCAAAATAGGGCTTGCGCGCTCCTTTGGCCTTGTTCCTGCGATACCAGCATATGCTCCGTATGCAGAAACAGACAGCCGCGGTAAGTATGGAGACCTGATAGACGCTGTTAACAACGTTGCCGAAAGGGATGTAAAGGATCATCTGCCAGACGAGCAGCGGCAGCGGCAGCAGCATCAGCGGATGGAAGAAGCGCCTTTCCTCCGGGTCTGCCGTCTTCAGGACAAGTATCAGGAGAAACAGGAACGAAAGATTCCAGCCCATGTATGACAAGGCGTCCGCCGCGTCGATCAAGTCTTTGTTGATCAGCAGGTAGGCAGCCCAGTAATAGCTGCTCAGCAGGCTGCCGATATAAAACAGGCCCGCAAAGAACCAGATGCGCCTGTTCCTGTTGCTTATGTACTGAAACAGACATGCCAGCAAAGCTGCCATGTTAGCCAGTATCTGAGCTATGTTTTCCGCGTAATCGAGAAACATTTTCCTGATTCCTTTCCGCCGGACCTGCGCGTCAGCCTTCCTTCAGCTTATATTCGGTATCCTCATCTATGATCTGCAGCATGATTTCCGCAAAAACAGGGTCAAACTGCGTGCCTTTGCCGCTTTCGATCTCGCTCCTGACGCGCTCCTGCGGCATTATGTTCCTGTAGCTGCGGCGGCTCGTCATGGCGTCGTAAGCGTCCGCGACGGCTATAATGCGGGCTTCCTCCAGGATCTCTTCCCCTGCGAGGCCGTCCGGATAGCCTTTGCCGTCGTATCTTTCGTGATGCCAGCGCGCGCCTATGGACAGCTTCGGCATCTCCGTTATCCTCTTTAGGATGCGGTCGCCGAGCTCCGGATGCTTTTTGACAAGGGCAAATTCTTCTTCCGTAAGGCGCTGGGGTTTGTTGATGACCGCGTCGGGAACGCCTATCTTGCCGACGTCGTGCAGAAGGCCCATCATGTAGATCTCGTCCTGCTGCTGTTTGCTGTATCCGTAGTGCTTCGCGATCATCCTCGAATACTCCGCCACGCGGCCGGAATGGCCGTTGGTATAAGTGTCCTTGGCTTCTATAGTCTCCGCGAGGGTCTGTACTACGTGCAGCGACAGAGCGGCGTTTTCCCGGGTCTTGCGTTCGACCTCGGCAGCCAGGTCTTTCTGCAGCCTTACAAGTTCTATGGTGTGTCTGACGCGGAGAACAAGGACCTCCGGCACAAAGGGCTTTCGGATAAAGTCCATGGCGCCGAGCTGAAGTCCGCGGGTCTCTGATTCCTCGTTGTCGTCCGCTGTAAGGAAAATAACAGGTATATCTGCTCCGGGTGAGGTCTGGGCCTTGAGTTTTTCCATAGTCTCAAAACCGTCCATCCCGGGCATCTTTATATCCAGCAGGATAAGATCCGGCTGGTTCGTCTTGACATATTCGATAAGCGCCGCCCCGGATTTAAGAGCAGTCACACGCATGCTGTGCCTGCTCAGAATGGTCCCTGCAACCTTGAGATTAGTGATGTCATCATCTACAACAACGACCCAGTTCATAGTTCCTCTCCTGCAAACCGCGCTCAAATCGGAATTATTGTATTATTATACCGCATTCCGAAACTGTTCGGCAATATAGCATGCCTATATATTCTTATATACGAAAGAATAGAAAACCGGGCAGTTAAAAACCGCCCGGTTTTTTGAATTTTTATTTATTTTCCGTCAGATAACGGATGCTGTATTAAAGCAGGGATCCTACGCTGAGGAAGATCGGAGCGAATACGACCGCAACGATGGTCATCAGCTTGA
>JAFYFK010000160.1 GCA_017543805.1 Bacillota bacterium
CGCATATTAACAAATTATTTTACCACGAAGGCCGCCAATATGCTATAATCCACAGACGGGCAAATTGCCCGCAAGAGAGGTTTTATGATAAATTTCAGAGCTTTAGAGCTTAAAGATAAAGAATGGATGGACGGACTGGTCTTCGGAAGCGGAGAACGCAGCTTCGAATATGTGTTTACAAACCAGTGGGCGTGGATAGATTCCTACAAACCGGAGGTCGCGGAGGTCGAAGGATGCTTTTCCCTTCGCGCCTGCTACGGAAATATGGCCTACTACCTCTGTCCCGTTGGAGGCGACGAGCGCGCGGCGGTACTCAGGCTCGCGGAAGACGCAGCTGCCCGCGGACACGAATTCAATATACTGTCGGTCAGCCCAAAGCACCGCCCCAAATATGAGGAGTGGTTCCCGGGCGCTTTCGAATTTGAGGAAGACCGCGACAACGAGGATTACCTGTACGCGGTGGAAAAACTCGCTGACCTTGCCGGCAAAAAACTGCACGGAAAGCGCAACCACATCAACAAGTTCCTCTCGCTTTATCCGGACTGGTCCTTTGAGCCGATAACGGAGGAGAACAAGCACCTGTGCCTCTGCATGGACAATCTCTGGATGAAGGAGAACATGGACAACGACGACCTGGTCTCCGTCAATAACGAGCGCATGGCCATAAAGCGCTGCATAGACAATTTCGATTACCTCGGGCTGGAAGGCGGCCTTCTGCGCGTCGGTGACCGCGTCGTCGCCATGACCATAGGCGAGCCCATAAACGACAGCGATTCTTACGACGTTCATTTTGAAAAGGCCGACCTCAACTACGAGGGCTCCTTTACAATGATAAACCGCAGCTTTGCCCGCTGGATAAGGGACAACCACCCGGACATCAGATACATAAACCGCGAAGAGGACATGGGGCTTCCGGGACTTCGTCAGGCAAAGGAATCCTATAAGCCGGACAAGATGATGGTCAAATACACGGCCAGGCTGGTCGGGGAGATCAGATGAGTAAAACTGTTTTAAGGCACGCGGAATATTCCGACGTCCCTGAGCTTAAGGAGCTCTGGGCGGAGGTCTTCGGTGACGAAGCTGAATATATCGATCTGTTTTTTGACCGCATGTTCCGCCCGGAAGACTACGTGCTGCTCTGCGACCGGGACGGTGACGGCAGCGAGAGCATACTGTCCATGGCTTCTCTTCTCCCTGTGGATCTGGTATCGGACGGAGAGCGCTTTCCGGTATCTTACCTGTACGGCATGGCCACCCGCCCGTCAGAACAGGGAAAAGGATACGGCCTTAAGCTGCTGGATTTCGCGGCCGAGTACTGCAGGGAAAACGGCAAAGCCGGCATAGCGCTGCAGCCTGCCGACACAGGCCTCTTATATTTCTATAAAAAAGCAGGCTATTCGCCTGCCTTTACAGGGTCATCAAACCCTTCATGTTACATCGATTACCCTCAGTATTTTCTTGATTTCGCGGCCGAAGCGGGCTATGCCGTTCCGGCGGAAGAAGAGCCGGAACGCAGCGTTCCGGGGGTTTTCCTGTCCTTCGACCCCCGGCTCAAACCGGAAAAAGCTTATCTGGCTTACGTTCTCGACTGAGTCCTCTCCGTTTCCGAGATCGTCCGTTCAGCATCATCTATATCCCTGAAACCATAGCCCTTCATGGAATCTTCGACGATCATGACCGCCAGATTCCTGCCGCCGGCCCTGAGCGCCTTCGTAAAATCACGGAAGAGCCGCAGGGTCCTGTTGGAATAGGTGTAAAGCTCGCCAAGCTGATATGTCTCGATGGATGTGCCTAAACTGTCGGAGGTTGATTCCTCCGGCCTTCCTCCGGAAGCGATCGCGGGATAACGGCGGACATACTCGCGTGTCCACACCTTGTAGACAGCCATTATTTCATCGATGAGCGCGCAGGCCTCTGCGTCCGGCTCCTTTAGCATGCCACGGATAGCCTCAAACTCCGCCGGAGCGGTAGACTTCATCATCCAGGCGTATTTCTCCGCTATCAGATTGCGGCCTTCCGCGGCTGCTTCCTCAAGGTCCCGGGCAAAACTGTCCAGCAGGTATTCCGGCCATGCGCAGTACTGCGCGTGACGCATCTGGTAAAAGGTATCGGGTTCGTCCTGACAGTCGGCGCGGCCTCCGGCGTTCTGAACCTTCTGAAACTGTTCCCATTCCAGCGCTATAAGTCTGTTTCTCTTCTCTTCGGCAGTCATATTCTCCGGACTCCTTTAATACTGCAGCACATGCATGTAACGGATCTGCGGATCCGAGATCCTGCGCATCATAGTATCAAGATGCGCTTCGAGGAAATCATCCGAGAGGTCCGTCAGCCCCTGAGCCTGCAGTTCCTTCAGCACAAGCGAGCAAAGCTCCTCGATGAGCGCTGTGCGGCCGTTGACATCCGCGGCATCCGACAAAGCCAGCCTGTCAAAAAGACCGTAAGCCTCCGGGACCAGCCGAAAATCCTTCATCCCCCGGTGACACCATTTATAATAAGGCCTGTAGACCTTGTTCAGAAGATATACCATGCGTGACGCAAAGGACATGAATTCCGACAGGGCAAACTGCGCGGCAACATACTCGCGCCGTTTGACGCAGCGCAGGTAGTTGTACTGGCCGGCCTGTGCCATTTTTCCCGCGCAGGCTACGATCTTTTTTATGCGGACATCCTCGGGATAATACGCCAGCAGCGCATCCCTGACGCGGGTAAACTCTCCGGCGCCGTCATAGAAGACCTCGCCGTTGGTCGCGGAAGAGAGGAATTCGTCCTGCATCATAAACCAGCGCAGATTGCTCCGCGGCGGCTGTTCTTCTCCGATATACCTGGCATAGAACGCCCGCAGCGGCATAACGCCGACGCGCCCGTCACCCCTGCCGCTCGTATTGCGGGCGGGAAAACCTCCGAAGTCCTTCGGGAGAGCATCGTAAGCCCGCTGCAGATCCTTTCCGTACTTTAAATAGTCTTCGTCGGAAAGCCAAATGCAAAACCCGGGGCCAAAATCGTGGTCCCGGGACAGTTCATCATCCCAGCCATAGCATTCGGACCCTTCTCCGGCAAGCCCCGCAGCGACGCGGGGATAAAGCCCGGGAAAGAGTTCCTTAAGCATCGGCTGTCCGATCTCTTCGTAATATGCTCTTGAAAGTTCCAGTCCCTTCATGCGGAACACGATCCTCTAAACGCCTGCGGCTGTGAGCTTAGCTATATTGGAGCAGATCGCCTTATATTCGTCAGAGTCACCGAAACGGTCGAAAACAAATTCCTTTGCCTGCTCCAGAAGTTCAAGTCCGGCTTTGCTGTCGCCCTTGAGAAGCATCAGCTGCCCCTTTGCCGAGAGCGCCGAACCGCGGTGACCGTCAGAGTTTCCGTCTTCAGTCCCGAAATACTCAAACGCTTCGTCAAGCTCCTTTTCCGCATCGTCCAGGCGGTCGGCCGCCATCAGATAATAAGCGGCGTTTACGCGGGTGGTAGCAGCCTCGGGGCTTCCCGGATAAGCGCTGTCAATGATATCCTTTGCCTTATTGAGGCTTGCGATAGCATCCTCAACGCGCCCGGAATCGAACTGCAGCTGGCTCAGATTGTTGTAGAGGCTTGCCACATAATACGGATCGACACCGTCGAGCGAATAATATACGTCGGCAGCTTCGCTGTACATCTGCGCGGCTTTTTCCCGGTCTCCTGCCGCGCGGAAATTCGTAGCCGCGTTGAGCAGCGTAGTCCCGTGGTGAACAGTTCCTGTCAGACCCAGCTGACGGACGATCGACAGAGCCTTCATGGACACCATACCGGCCTCTTCAGCCCTGCCGGTAACGCGGAACAGCCCTGCCTGCTCGTTGTACAGGGTAAGCAGCGCTGCGGTGTCCTGTTCGCTCTGCGCTTCGCCTATCCAATCCTTAAGCATCAGCTCCGCCGCGCCGAGATCCCCGTTGCGGCACATCTCATCAAATATATCCAGCTTTTCTTTTATATTCATATCGTCCTCCGCCTGCATTTACAGACTGTCCAAAAATTCCACGCTTCTGCGGAACACTTCCAGCCGTTCGTCTGCCAGCACTATGCTGTGACCGCCGGTCTTCGGACGGTACATAGACTTGTTTTCCGAGCTGATGCGGTCAAATATCTTCTGCGCCGACCACGGCTCGGCGATCTCATCGTTTTCCGCCTGAACTATAAACGCCGGACACTTAATCTGTTCCAGGACCCCGTCGTCGTTGAGTATGTCCATCAGGTCGTAAAGCGCCCGGAAAATGCAGACAGGGATCTCCGTATAATGGATATGATATTTTTTGTACAGACCCGTTTTCCCGTCCATGCTGCGGTGGAAATACCGCTGCGAAGGCGGATAGTTTTCGGAAAGGAAGGTCCCCGGGACAAGGCTTAAAGGCGACGATACAGGGATTATTCCGGCAAGCTCCGGATGCATTGCCGCCAGATAAAGGCTCAGGCATCCTCCGGTGGAAAGACCGCCGGCATAAACAGTGCCGTACTCGGCCTTAAGCAGGCTGTAATCGTATTCCGCTTTCTGTATCAGCTCCGCGCAGCCCGTATGGAACATGTCCTCCGGGTATGTTCCGTGACCCGCAAGATTTGCGCAGAATACGCTGTATCCGTAATCGTTCAGGAAATGCGCCATCGGCAGCATCTGCGACGCCCCGGCGGTTATCCCGTGCATCAGCATTACGGCCTTCCCGTTAGTTCCTTCCAAGAAAACCTGACTGTTGAGTTTCATACTCACACCTCTGCTTTACTGCTTATGACGACCGTTAAATTAATATTGATTATACAACAAAAGGCTTTAACGCGCGGCTTTTTCTGTTAAAATAAAAACAGTGTTTTATTTAATACAATAAAAAGGATGGCAGCTATGGATAACGAAAAAGAATTGAAAACTCTTGACGACAGCGTAATGGAACAGGTTACCGGCGGAGATGGCGATATTGAGGATGTGCATTGGGAAATAGAAGGCGGCTGCACCTGCCCGACCTGTGGAATGCCTGCAAAAAAAGTATTCCATAACGGAACTGTTTACGGTATATGCGACATGTGCGCGCATTTTGAAATTAAAGAATAAAGATGATCCAGCATCTGTTCAATTCCAACGGTATCTGGCTTGCCTTCAGAGACGGAAGGCTTATTTATGATACCATGGGAAAGAACGTGGCCTTTCTTCCGTGGGAAGATTCAAACGACGTTCTCACCCTCCGGGGCGGCTACGTCGGGACTATTTGCCCATCATCCTGCAATTCATACGAAGAAGCGCAAAGCGCGGATATAGACACCATAGGTGAAACCGCAAGGCTGTACCGCTTCACGGACAGGCCATTTGGCAGATTTTCCATACCGCAGACACCGGCAAACAAGCACGTATATCCCGGTCACCCGGGCATAGCGGACCCGGACGTTCTGCCACTCTGCGCATCAGATGTCAGCGTTCCTATAAAAAATAAGGACTATTGAAAACATTATATCAGCTGCAATAAAAATCCCCCGAAACGGTTGAAGTTCCGGGGGATTTCTCTTAAATCGATCTCTTAATCCGTCAACGGTATCAGCGGGTTCGCCGCCAGATAGCTTTCGTCGACTACCATAAGCACTACGCGGCCTAC
>JAFYFK010000161.1 GCA_017543805.1 Bacillota bacterium
CGAAAACTCCGGCATAAAGATATTGTTCCATGGATCAAAGAACGGTATCGACGGTGCTGTAGATTTGTCAAAAACATCGGAACGCAACGACTTTGGCAGAGGCTTTTACTGTGGGGAAAGCCTTGAACAGTCAGCTATGTTTGTGTCACCTTTTCCGCGATCTTCTCTGTATATTGTTAAGTTTAACACCATGGGGCTGAACTGTCAGACATATGCTGTAGATCGGGACTGGATGCTGACCATCGCTCTGTTTAGAGGGCGTCTGGCGAAATATTTGGATCATCCGGACGTCTTAAGGCTTAAAAAACGGCTTGTCGGCGCGGATTATATTATTGCTCCGATCGCTGACAACCGGATGTTCGATCTGATAGATGAATTTGCGGACGGCCAGATAAGCGATGTGCAATGTCAGCACTGCCTGTCTGCTACGGACCTGGGAGCGCAGTATGTGCTTGTTTCTGAAAAAGCTGTAAACCATGCGGTCCTGCTGCGGCATCGCTATTTGTCTGCCGGTGAAAAAGAGCATTATCTTGAGCGCAGGTCATCGGATCATGCGGTCAGTATGGATAAAGTAAAGGCTGCAAAGCGAACTTACCGCAATCAGGGAAAGTATATCGATGAGATACTCAAATGAAGCAAATGGATTCTGAAGGGCTCTGGCTGTGCCGAATGCAGGGCACTATGTTCCAGGAGTCCCTGAAAACTGAAAAAAGCAGTTCCGCTGTATTTATACGCCGCTTTATGAATTCGGATGTTGCCCGAAGAATGGATGAGGGTAACTTTCCTTATGGTTCTGATCCGGTCGTAAATGAGGTCGTTTCCCTGTATGACCATCCGTATGGGAGCGCTCACTATTCAACTGAAGAACTGTATTGGATAGGATATATCTACCGGTACTGGAGTTATATTTACGGTACTTCGAGTAAAGATGTTTACCGGATCTGCGGAGCGCGGGAGATGCGCTCGCTCTATTTCCCGTATCACTCCCTGGATCCGGAAGCCGCAGTCGGGCGCATTTTGGAAGCTAAGGGTGTCCGCGCTGAGACACCGGAGGAAGAGATCGCTCGCGGTGTCCGTATCCTGCGCGCTCAGCTTTTTAAATAGTTTGTGCTTTGTTTTAAAGTCGGGTTATAATTGTTCCATGAACAATGCGAATGTCAGTTATAAAACCGAAAATGACGCGCTGATCTTAAAGCTTGACGGCATTATTGACAGCGCCAACGCAAAAGATGTTGAGACTGCGGTATTCTCGGCGCTTTCGGAAGCTCCGGCAAAGCACGTCGTGATCGACTGCGAAGACCTCCGCTACATCTCTAGTACCGGCCTGAGGGTCGTGCTGAGGCTTAAAAAAGCCGTCCGGAACATCGACGCGGTCAACGTATCCCCTGCAGTCTACGATATCTTTCAGGTGACTGGTTTTACCGAGCTGCTTAACGTACGGAAGGCTTACCGGACGATCTCCGTCGACGGCTGCGAGGTGATTGGCAGAGGCGCCAACGGGAGAGTCTGCCGCATAGACAGGGACACTATCGTAAAAGTCTACAACCCGACCGAGACTCTTGACGACATACAGCGTGAGACAGCCATGGCCCGCAAGGCCTTTATTCTTGGCATTCCGACCGCCATCCCGTTTGACGTGGTCCGCATTGAGGGCGGCGGTTACGGCTCCGTTTTTGAACTGCTTGACGCAAAGAGCTTTGCGGACCTTCTGGCGTCCGGGGAAAAGACCGTCGGCGAGATTGCGGAGATGAGCGTCAGCCTTCTCAAGACCATCCACGGCACGGAAGTCGAAGCGGAGAGTATGCCGGACATGAAGGCAGTAGCGCTCGGCTGGGCAGAGCCCCTCGGAGAATTTCTGCCGGAGTATCTGCACAAAAAACTGATCGGGCTGATCGCCGCTATCCCGCACAGCGATCACATGCTGCACGGGGATTTCCACATAAAAAATATAATGTACCAGGACGGCGAGAGCCTTCTGATCGATATGGATTCGCTCTGCGCCGGGCATCCGGTATTTGAATTTGCCGGAATGTTCAACGCGTACATCGCGCACCCGGAGCTGGACCCGGCTTCCGCGGAAGCCTTCCTCGGCATTCCCTGCAAAATGGCGGAGGAACTGTGGAAAAAGAGTCTCAGCCTGTATTTTGACGGCGCGTCTGCAGACGAATTAAGGACCATAGAAAAAAAGATAATGATCGCCGGCTACACGCATCTGATGCGGAGCGTTACGCGCAGAGGCCTGCACCTGACCGAAAAAGGTGCAAAAGCAGTAGAAAACTTCAGAGGCCATCTGGCGGAACTGCTGCCGGAAGTCGATGATCTTGCGTTCTGAGAGGCAAGGGATGAAAGGGAAGTTCGATACAAGATTTAAAAAGCCCAA
This sequence comes from Bacillota bacterium, assembly GCA_017543805.1. Lineage (GTDB taxonomy): Bacteria > Bacillota > Clostridia > Peptostreptococcales > Anaerovoracaceae > RGIG7041. The sequence goes on from JAFYFK010000161.1 coordinate 2,381, forward strand.
GGTCTACAGCATAGCCCTGCTTACGGCGCTGCTGGCTGTCCTGTTCGTCGCCCTTGCCCGCTTTGACGAGGCTCCGCGCCTCAAATGGGCAAACGCCGCGCTGACGCTGTATTTCGCGTTCGTCATAGCTCTTCTGGCGGAGGCCTTCGTCAAGCAGCTGGAATATAATCCTTACTCATACAACACGATAATATATGTCGGTTTTGCGCTGTTCTGCCTGTTTATGATGGTGATGCACCTTTCCGCCGCGCTGGAATGCTTTTCCGCTCCGGGGGCCTTCAGCGAGCGCCGGATGCTGCTGACCCTTCTGAACTCGGCAAAGGCGTATATGGTCATTACATCCCCGTTCCTTCTTTTGTTTGCCGGAGCTCTCTTTGTCTCCAATGTCTCCCTGATCCGCCACGAGGGCAGGAGATTTGTCAACATTCTCGGAATTATTCTATCCTTCCTGCTGGTCG